>JANOOS010000201.1:0-1597 GCA_031421455.1 Nitrospira sp. | reverse complement strand
GTAACCGATTTCATCGCATCCGCCATCATCTCGCGAGCCTTCTTGAGGGCATCGTTCGATGCGGCCATAACCAAATCTTGCACCATCTCCACATCGCCGCTTTTCACCACTTCGGGATCGATGACGATATCGATTAGCTGCATAGCCCCATTCGCAGTGACCGTCACACTGCCACCGCCGGCCGTTCCGGTCACCGTCTTCGACGATGTCTGCTCCTGGACCTTTGCCATTTGGGCCTGCATCGCCTGCGCTTGCTTCAGAAGATTTCCCATGTTGCCCATCGGGTTCTTCATTCCTCAACCTCCTTCTGATTCGATACCGATCTGACCTCTGCGAGCTCTGCGCCGAATATCTCCAGCGCCTGCTTCACGACCGGATGTGCCCGCGCCTGCTCGAAGAGGACCAGCCGTTGCTCTTTTTCCTTCGCCGCCCTGAGCTGCGCCATCGTCGGTCCGGAAGGATCCGACTCTGTCAGTTCGGCAATTCGCAACCGAACAGTCTGACCACTCAATCGTTCGCATATTGAAGTAAGCACTGCCATATTATCCGGGTTCTCGATCATCCCTCGGGCTGCCATCTCCTGCTTGGCAAACCCAATTGTCACAACATGGCCATCCACACTCACAAACCGTCCTCTTTCCAGGAAAGCGGCAATCCTGGAAGAGGCGTT
This sequence comes from Nitrospira sp., assembly GCA_031421455.1. GTDB lineage: Bacteria > Nitrospirota > Nitrospiria > Nitrospirales > Nitrospiraceae > Palsa-1315. The sequence continues at coordinate 927 of JANOOS010000201.1, read as the reverse complement.
GGCCACTTCCTCTTGGACCTGTTCCCAATTAAGCGTCACCGAGGCCCGCCCACCATCAGGCGGACGCGATGCCGGGGGCATTGGAGCCTTCACCTCGCCGTCCGTGCCAGGGGATCTGTCATTCGTAGGACTCGTTGAAGGGCCTCGTGGCGGTTCCGTGTTTCCGGTAACAGGAGGTCTCGATGGTATCGAAGTAGCTGGTGCAGGGGCTGTCGATTGAGGAGGCCGCCGGGGCGAGGTGGCCGCTGGATCTGTGGAGCGTGCCGGTGAGACCGGCTGGCCCGTACGCCCTGGGGTCGGCTGAGATGGATGTATCGGCTGAGTGTGTGGCACTGTTTGCCCTGGCTTGTCATCTGCTCGACGCAACAACCGCGTGGCACGCACTGCCGCTGTTTCAAGCACGAACCGAGGATGGGCACTGAGCCTGAGCGAGTCCTCCGCTTGCGTGAAGATTGCCAACAATTCCTGAAGTAATTCGGGTGAAAACGAGCGCGCGTCAGCGGCCATCTGCGTGAGATCTTCCGCTGATGCCTCGATCAACCCCTGCCATTCTTGGGGTGAGGGGACCACCGACACCACCAGCATGTAACGCAGATACTCGACGACCTCCGCGCAATAGGCCCGCAGATCGTGCCCTTGGTCCAACAGTTGCGCCAGCACGCGTAACGCCGCTGCACTCTCCTGAGCCGTGATCGCCTGAATCACGGCACGAACGAGTTCTTGTGGAACCGCTCCCAGCAAGGCCTCCAGATCCGTATGCACGATCGTCTTGCCGCCGAATGCTACTGCTTGGTCGAGCAGGCTCAACCCATCGCGCATGCTGCCTTCACTGGCCCTGGCCAGCGCCATCAGGCTCCGTTCCTCGATCACGATCTGGTCCTGTTCGGCCACATGGCGCAGCCGCTCGACAATCTCAGTTCGCGCAAT
>JANOOS010000200.1:0-5078 GCA_031421455.1 Nitrospira sp. | reverse complement strand
AGAAGGTTGGTTGCGGGGGAAGGATTTGAACCTTCGACCTTTGGGTTATGAGCCCAACGAGCTACCGGGCTGCTCCACCCCGCGCGCGATGCTAACAAAGGGCTCACCGGCAAGTCAAGCAAACCCGCGCCGCCAAGTTGCTTTCGCACACCTGCAATGCTAAAGCGATAGCATGCGACTCGTGTTCATGGGTACGCCGGATTTTGCCTCCGCTTCGCTTGAGGCCTTGTTGAAGTCTGACGATTCCGTTGTCGGCATTGTCACTCAACCGGATCGGCCGAAAGGACGCGGGCAAATTCTTACGCCGTCACCCGTGAAGCTCCTCGCTCAGCGAGAGCAGATTCCTTTGTTGCAACCGCTCAAGATAAAGGATCCAGAGTTTCTCCAGGCTCTTGCCGGATGGAAGCCGGATCTGATTGCAGTTGCGGCGTTCGGGCGCATCTTGCCTCCGGTGATCCTCTCGCTACCCCCTCACGGCTGTATCAATGTGCATGGCTCCCTTCTTCCCAAATATCGCGGCGCTGGCCCGATCCAGTGGGCAATCATTAATGGCGAAACGGAAACAGGGATTACGACCATGCTGATGGAAGAGGGGATGGATACAGGCGCCATGTTGCTCCAAGAGGCCATCCCCATTACCGCCGACGATACGGCGGGCAGCCTTTCGCCACGTTTAGCTGAGCTGGGAGGCAGACTGCTGGTCGAAACGATTGTCCGACTCAAAGCCGGCACTCTTGCACCGCAGCCGCAAGATGCTTCACGCGCAACCCTCGCACCGCTGCTGAAAAAAGAAAATGGCGCAATCGATTGGGTCTTGCCGGCCACTGCTATCGCCAACCGGATCCGTGGGCTCTCTCCCTGGCCTGGAGCCTACACAACCGTGGTAGGTGGCGACCGTTGGACGATCTGGCGAGCGCTGGCACTCCCAAGTTCTGTGACGAGTCCCCCTGGAATGGTCGTCGCCATAACGAACGAGGCGATTCATGTTGCCACCGGGGAAGGAGTCCTTGCCGTGATGGAATTACAGCCGGCTAATAGCCGACGCATGGCCGTATCCCAATACTTGGCAGGCCATCCCATTCTTGTTGGGTTTCAACTCGGAGGGTAGACTCTTTCCTAGCCAGCAGGCTTGTTCATTTGGTTTGTTTGGTTTGTTTGGTTGAACGAAACTAACGAGTTGAACCAAATCAACCAGATAAACAAAACAAACCAAACAGACCGGGTTGAAACCTCTATGACTTCTGGCTCTCGATTGTTATTCACCACCCAGACCGCACCATCGGCACGTACAATCGCCCTTTCGCTGTTGATGGAGTCCACCAAAAGCGAGGAGGGGGTCGATGTCTTGTTAGATCGTGCTCTCGCACGATGCTCGTTCGATAGCAGGGAGCGAGCTCTTACGGTGGAGCTTACTTATGGTGTCTTGAGGCGGCTTGCGACCATCGATTGGCGGCTTGAGCCGGTTCTAGACAAGCCACTGCTTCGCCTTCCCGTCGCCGTCCAGATGGTGCTCAGACTTGGAGCGTACCAACTCCTGTTTCTCGATCGTATCCCGCAGTCTGCCGCAGTCAACGAATCCGTCAACCTGGCCAGGGCCTTTGCCGGAACAGTCGGCAGGGATTGGAGCGGACTCGTCAATGCGGTATTGCGCGGGTTGTTGCGCCATCCGCCTCACCCCTGGCCCGGCATGGATCATGACGCCGCGCAAGCCCTCGCCGTGCGGTACTCGGTTCCAAGCTGGCTCAGCCATCGATGGATCACACGCCTGGGCCTAGCTGCTGCGGAAGTGGCCTGCGAGGGAGTCAGTGTCGCTCCTCTCCTGATGCTTCGAGTGAATCAGCTGGTCACGACCAGGGAGGCACTCCTCGAACGGTTTGGACAGGCAGGTATTGCGGCCAAGCCGACCAATGTAAGTCCTCTCGGCATTCTGATCGAAGAAGGGGGATCCGTGCCCTCCCTCCCAGGGTTTCACGAGGGCGCTTTCTATGTGGAAGATGAAGCGGCGCAGCTGATACCTCCCCTGCTCGACCCTCAGCCCGGCGACATCGCACTCGATGCTTGCGCGGCGCCGGGAGGGAAATCGACTCATCTGGCCGATCTGATGCAGAACAAGGGAACGATCTACGCCGTCGATCGGAAAGGCGCCCGCTTAGATCTCCTACGAAGCAATTGCCGGCGACTCGGGGTCCGGAATGTCGTGCCGATCATCGGCGATATTCGAGAACCGCGTGAGTGGGTTTCCATGATCGAGATAGCAGGGTCTTCCGCCGCGAAAAAAGCCAGCGCAGGCGAACCATCTGTCGATCGGATTTTGGTGGATGCGCCCTGCAGTGGGCTCGGTGTGTTACGGCGACACCCGGAAGCGAAATGGCGGAAGGGAGAGCAAGCGCTCCCTCGACATCATGCCCTCCAATGTCAGATTCTCGAAGCGGTGGCCCCATGCTTGCGGCCCGGCGGGGTGCTGGTCTATAGTACGTGCTCGACAGAACCGGAAGAAAATGAAGATGTTATTGGGCGATTCTGTCGCGCTCATGCGGAATTCCAGCGTGAGTCTGTCCGTCCCTGGCTCCCGACTGCGGCGCAGGGGTTTGTCACCGAACAAGGCGCCCTCTCGACAATGCCTAACCGCTTCTCGATGGATGGATTTTACGCCGCACGACTGAGGAAAATTCTGTGATGCCACGCGCCACTCTTATTGCGCCCTCAATCTTAGCTGCTGATTTTGCCAGACTGGCCGAGGAAGTGGCAGCCGTGGAACGAGCCGGCGCTGATTTCCTGCACATCGATGTCATGGATGGGCATTTTGTCCCCAACTTGACCATTGGTCCTCCCATCGTGGCAGCCCTCAGAAAAGTCACCAAGCTGCCGCTCGACGTCCACCTCATGATCACCAACGCCGACGCCTTTATCGCTGAGTTCGCCGAGGCCGGAGCGGACTATCTCACGGTTCACGTGGAAGCCTGTCCGCATCTCCATCGCACGGTGCAATTGATCAAGGAACATGGCGTTAAGGCTGGAGTGACTCTCAATCCGGCTACTTCGCTCAGTACGATTGAGGAAATTCTTCCCGATGTCGATTTGGTTCTCATTATGTCAGTCAATCCTGGGTTCGGTGGTCAAACGTTTATTGCCTCCTGCCTGCAGAAAACTGCCTCGGCCCGCGCTATGATCGATCGGATCGGAAGCCGCGCGTTGCTCGAAGTGGACGGCGGCGTCAAAATCGACAATGTCTCTCAAATATTAGCTGCGGGAGCCGACATACTGGTCGCAGGGTCGGCCATTTTCTCTAGTGGGGACTATGCTGCGACGATTGCTGCGATGCGCGCAGCCGGCCACCCTTCTTCCACGACGCCGCAGCGCGTCTCCGCTCACCGATAGGCCGCGCGGGTGGACATCTCATCCCTCATCGATAGCCTCCATCCTCTCGAAGTCAAAGTCCTATCGACTTTTGGAGCGAATCATTCCGCCATCCTCCAGACAGAGCAGCTCATACAGTCCACTAAGTTGGAGCCCTCGCAGCTCAGTATGGCGGTCGAGTGGTTGCTCGCCAAATCGTTGCTTGCGGTGGAATCCGAAACTGTGACGCCGATCGTCTCGCTCACCAAAATCGGCGAACTCTATTTTGAAAAATATTCGCCGATCGAACGGGTGCTGTCTGCCGCTCGCGATGCAGCCAAAACCGGCAAGCGCTTGACCATTCAGGACATTCAAACCCGGGAAGGACTCGAACCCTCGGACGTGAGCGGTGCGATCGGGCGGCTCAAGAAAGAGGGCGCGCTCCTCATCATTCAAGGCGGCTGTATCGAATCGACCGGACGACCGAGCCAGACGGCGGAAACGATGAGGGGATTGCTGCAACAGCTTCATGGAGCGCCGCGTGGGCTGCAGGCATTCCCCGAGGCACAACGGCAGGTCATTCAAGATCACGCCGTCAAACGTGGGAATGCACGGGAACCGTTCCGCATCGATGATCGGGTGGCCAGAGCACTCAAGCTTTCCGTAACCGGCGCCGAGGCCGCCCAGCAACTCACTCGGCAGAAAACTGCGGAAGAGGTTTCCCAGTTGACACCCGAACTGTTGAAAGACGGGAGCTGGCGGACAAAGCGCTTCCGTAAGTATACGATCAGTCTTCGCGCGCCACGGATTGCACCGGGCAAACGCCATCCCTATCGCGAATTTCTCGATACGGTCAAGACAAAACTCGTGAGCATGGGATTCCAGGAAATGCGTGGCCCGCTCGTAGAGACAGAATTCTGGAACATGGATGCCCTCTTCATGCCGCAGTTCCATCCGGCACGTGACATCCATGACGTCTACTTCGTCAAGGAACCGACCCATGCCTCGTCGATTGCGGAACCGTTCTTATCTCAGGTTGCGCAGGCGCACCAGACTGGCGGCGCAACCGGCTCAACCGGTTGGAACTATCCCTTCGATACGGAACGCGCGCGACGGCTGGTCTTGCGAAGCCAGGGAACGGCCGTCTCGGCCCATACGTTGGCGGCACAACCTGCCGTGCCGGGAAAATATTTTTCCATCGCCCGCTGCTTTCGATACGATCAAGTCGATGCGACTCACGCGACCGATTTCTTCCAGGTGGAAGGGATCGTGCTCGGCGAAGACATCAATTTTCGCACGCTGCTCGGCCTGCTGAATCTCTTTGCCCGTGAAGTGGCGCAGGCCAAGGAAGTCAAATTTCTCCCGGCCTACTTCCCCTTCACCGAACCATCGGTCGAGCTGCACGTGCGCCATCCGAAACTCGGATGGATGGAGCTTGGCGGAGCCGGGTTGTTCCGACCGGAGGTGACCCTTCCCCTGGGCGTGACCGTTCCAGTGATCGCGTGGGGGCTCGGACTCGACCGCATGGCGATGGTGGCGCTTGGCATTCACGATATTCGTGAGTTGTTCACCGACAATCTTGATCTGATTCGTTCCACTAGGGGGGCCTTCTAGCCAGGCTTGTTCATTCGGTCTATCTGGTCTGTCTGGTCTATTCGGTCTGTCTCGTGTGTTTGGTCGAACGAGACTAACCAGATGAACCAGATAGACCAGATCAACCGAACAGACCAGATAGACGGAGT
>JANOOS010000199.1:0-1799 GCA_031421455.1 Nitrospira sp. | reverse complement strand
ATGAAGCAGCGAGTGGGGGCCGACGAGATCCAAGTCTTTGGCATAGGGGTGGTGATCGGGAGCAGTCGACGGACGAGCAGGGATATGGGACCAATCCAGCCGGAGTCGTGCCAGGTGCACGAGCTTGATCTGTTTCCAGAGGCGAAGCCGGTGCAAGCGACTTTCGAGCCTGTTATGATAGACGGCCACAACCAAAAACAGGGCGACAAAGGCGATGAGCGCCCCATTGCCGGCTTGATACCATCCCGTTTTGTAGAGGGCGACTGTGCAGATCGCTCCGACGATGAACAGGATCAGACGCCAGCGGGTGATGGTGGAACTGGAGGCGGTAGCCAGGGCGATCATGCGGTCGAGTTTCGCCACCAGGCCGGTCAGCGCATGGGCTTTCGATACAGGTGTCACGGGCTGGTGGTGGAGCATAGCGCTGACCTTACTGGATGGGGGTGTTCTCGTCAATTGTCTAGCCCGCATTATTCATGAGCACTTCTGCTTCAATCGCGGATTCGCTGCTACGACGAGCCTTCGGCGGGCAGGCTCGCCGTTCGCTCCCTCGACGTACTGTTGAAGTACGCCTCGGGGTCTCACGGCTCCGCGTGCCCGTCTCGCAACGCGACTGCGCGATTTCGCAACGAACCGTCATGAATAAAGCGGGCTAGTGTTGTGATGCCGGATGAGTGGACCGATGTGAGTTTTCGGAGTGACGTGGATGCGGCTGAGTTGCTGGGGCTCTTGGCCGATCCATTCGTCCAGGGCAGCTGGCAAGACGCAGGCACGATTCACATCTATTGGCCCAGCCAACGCTGGTCCCAGGATCATGTCGTACGTCTTCGGCAAGTACTTCAACAGCTGGAGGGAAGGGAACAGCCAGAGGCCGACATTCTAGTGCAGTCCCTTCCACACCAGGATTGGAACCAGCAGTGGGCTCAGTCGGTCAGGCCGATCAGGATCGGCAGGCGGATAGTCATCAGGCCGAGCTGGGAGCCGGTGGCGCTGCAGGCACAGGATATTGAGATCGTGCTCGATCCGAAGCAGGCATTCGGCACGGGGCATCACGCGACGACTAGGATGTTGTTGGAGTGGCTTGAAGACTTCATTCACAGCGGCGAGTCTGTGTTGGATGTGGGGGCGGGGAGCGGGATTCTAGCGATGGTTGCGTTGAAGCTTGGGGCGGCCTCGGCCTTGGGCGTGGAATGCGATCCTGTCGCGGTGGATTGTGCGCGAGACTATGCAACAGAGAACGGGTTTGGGAACCATGTCGAATTTCGGTGCGGAACGCTCGAAGAGGTCGATCGGCAAGGAACGCTACGGCCGGATCTGGTGCTGGCCAATCTCGACCGTCAGACGCTGTTGCTGTTGTGCGATGCATTGGCGCAGTACGTGAGCCACGGTGCGAGGCTCTTGCTGTCCGGCATTCTACTCGATCAAGAGCAAGAGATTATCGAAGCGTTTTCCAAGGTCGGCGCCATGTTGTGTCAGCGGCGTGAACAGGAGGGTTGGGTGGCGCTGGAATTGCTACTGGCGGAATCTTGCGAAGGAGTGAATTGATGACTGAGAATGGACGCCCGCCCTATCCCCACCTGTGCCAGATCAATGTATCAGACGGAGGTGTGCCGAAACGTCCTGTGTTGGAAGCGGTCATCACCAAGGCCGGAGTCGAGGGCGACCGGCAACAGAATCTCAAATTCCATGGCGGACCTGATCGCGCGGTCTGCCTCTATTCTCAAGAGCTGATCGAGCGGTTGCAGGATGAGGGCCATTCGATCGAGGCTGGTTCATCCGGAGAGAACCTGACGTTCGCC
>JANOOS010000198.1:0-5963 GCA_031421455.1 Nitrospira sp. | reverse complement strand
CAATGGAACCATCGGTGCGATTCCCATCCTCGGCGATCTCTTCTCCATCTGGTTTCGGAGTCACGCGAGAAATGCGGAGCTACTGCGGCGAGCTGCGACTCAACCGTACCGAGAAACGCAGCAGGCTAGGATCTATGTAGTTTGCATCATCGCCGGGACTGTCCTGCTTCTGTTGCTCGCCATTGCAGCAATCTGCTGGATCGTCGTGAAGCTTTGGGCCGCAATCGCCCTCGCATGATTCACGCGAGATGGGCGCGATCCGAAGTTCTAAGTTCTGGGTTCGAAGTTCCAAAAACCTCAAACCTCAAACCTCGGACCTCGAACCCTTGCCCGTCACGCGAGTCTCGTCAGTCGCGCGCAATTCGTCATATCTCGGCGAAACGGCATGAATAATGCTCTGTAGGTCGGGAATGCTGTACTCCGCAACCATTCGCGCGTCACATTTCAAGTATTGGCAAAAAACCGGCTGGGCGCCTGTCTCCTATTGCCTGATGAGAAGGCGAAGGCGATGCAGTCTGATGCGAGGCTGCGGATCAGGGAAAACCCCAGGTGTATTCGCAAGCATACAGTGAGGAACTTTTTGGGCCGAGCACGGCGCAAATGGTCAAAGATCCTGACGAGAACAGCAGTGGTTTGAGCAAAGGGAGGAACCGGTAATGACGACTTGGAATTCATGGTTGTTTTGGCCCAATAGCGTGGCCTTATCCGTTTTGGCGTTGGCCGTACTGGCCATGCTGTTTTTGTATGCAGCGCGCAAGCCCATGCATGGGGTCATCCATTCGGTATGTGCGCTGCTGTCTCAGTCCACGCGATTCATTGCCCGCTGGCTGTTTCTCTGTGCAGACAATCTGAAGCTGCGCAATCAGTCGGTGCTGTTGGCGCATGGGCAGGAAAATCAAGTGACCGTGATCGAGCGGGAATTCGAGCGAGTGGGGAATATGGTTCGCAAGGATATGCAGGAGTTTCCTGCCCTGCAGCGAAGAATGATGGAAGAAGCGACACGTATCGAAGAGGACTACCGTAAATGTGGAGAGATTCCTCCGCCCCCTCCGGAGTGGGTAAGCGCGCTTCAATCGGTGGCAAAGATTAAAACGGGAGGCGATATTCCCCGCAAGCTGCTGGAAGACATCAATAAATCCATCCAGAAGATACATGACCAGACCGTCGCGGAGTTCCGTCGTTCCTACGAGGAGCGGCATAAGATACTGCAAGCGATGCAGCCGTCATGGCGCTCTTTGGAAAAAATGGCCGGTGAAATGGACAAGAAGATGCTCACGCTCCAGACCGACGCAAAGCAGATCGACGGCCATATGGGAAAGTTACAAGATATAAAGGCCAAGGACAACAAGACCGAACATGCTCTGACGGTCTCTGGTTTCGTGCAGTTGGCGATTTCCTCGCTGGTCATGGTGATCGCGTTGGGCGGTGCGTTTATCAACTACAAACTGATTGCGCTGCCCATGTCGGAGATGGTCGGCGCCAGCGATTACATCACCAACAGCCTGAAGACGTCGGATGTCGCGGCATTGGTCATTATTTTGATGGAAGCATCGATGGGTCTATTCCTGCTCGAATCGCTGCGCATCACGCAGTTGTTCCCCAGGATTGCCAGCATGGACGATCGTATGCGTCAGCGATTGATGTATGCGTCGCTGATTTTTCTGGTTATCCTGGCCGCGATCGAGTCCTCCCTGGCGCTGATGCGCGACATACTGGTTGCCGACAAGGTTTCGCTGATGCGGGATCTCACCTCTGCCGCTCCGGCTGGGTCGGACGGTCTGCTGACCAGCATCCCGATGATCGGACAGATGATCATGGGCTTCGTGCTTCCGTTCGCATTGGCGTTCGTGGCAATCCCGCTGGAAAGCGCGGTGTATTCGATGCGCACCGTTCTCGGTGTGTTTCTCGTGCAGGCCATGCGCGGTCTCGGTTTTTTACTCAGGTTCACCGGTCTGCTGTTAAAGCGGCTGCCCAAAGTGCTCGAATTGGCCTATGACGTACTGATTGTCATCCCGTTGCTGATAGAGCGTTGGGTGATAGGGATGCGCGCAGGTTCGCCGGGAGCGGGTAATACGGAAGATAAGGAAATTTCCAAACTCAGGAGGGCGGCATGAATAAATTTCTGACCCTCTTGATCGTATCGTTCGGCATGATACTCGTCAGCGCTTGTGGCGACAGCCGCATACACAGCCATGCCGTGTACATGCTGGTGGATACGTCAGGCACCTACGCCCAGGAGATGAATAAGGCATCCAAGATCGTCAATTACCTGTTGGCGACGCTGAACCCGGGAGATTCGCTGGCGGTGGCCAAGGTGGAGACTCGCAGCTTCACGGAAAAAGACATTATCGCGAAGGTCACGTTCGACAAGCGCCCTTCGCAGGCCACTTCGCAAAAGCGCAGGTTCAAAAACAACATCGAGGTATTTGCCAAGCAGGTCAAAGGGAGTGCCTATACCGACATCACCGGTGGCTTAATCCAGGGGGCGGAATACCTGAATGAAACCAAGGCCGGCATCAAGACCATCGTCGTGTTCTCTGATATGCAGCAAGAATTAGGCAAAGGAACGATTCGTGATTTCCCCATCAGACTTGACGGTATCCGCATCGTGGCGTTGAACGTCACCAAGCTGGGCACGGACAACGCCGATCCTCGGCGATATCTCGATCGCCTGGCCCAATGGGAGGCAAGTGTCCGCAAGGCCGGCGCCACCGACTGGGTGGTGGTGAACGATTTGGAGAATAATATTGAATCCATTTTGGCCACTCGCTGAAGAGGCTATCAGTCGGCAGAGAAGTATTTAGATGTAACAGAATCTCCATGAGTTGCTTCATTGCCTCAATGGAGCGCCAGTCAATCGTAGTTCGTCCTGCAAGAGACACTTCACCTTTCACGTCAAACGATCTTCATGGCGGTTGCCTTCCTGAGGTGCGAAGCTTTATAGTTTCCGCCCATTAGGCTATGGATAGGCAAGTTGCCACGATTCTTTCAACGAAATGCGGAGGCGGTTCATGCGAATGATGTTGATGCTGGTCGCGTTGCTTGGGCTTTCGGTGTACCCGGCGATGGCCGCGGCGCCAGTTGAAAAGGGTGCCAAGGGACTAGCCACAGGGCAGAAGCCGAGTCAGGAGAAGCCCGTGGTGGCTCCGCCGCCAGAGGGGGCAATGGTGGTGGTGCCGGCGGGAGAGTTTATGATGGGAAGTGCGGTGGGAGATTCAGACGAACAGCCGGAACACAAGGTCTATCTGGACTCATTTTCCATGGATGTGTATGAAGTGACGGTGGGGCAGTATGCGGCGTTTCTGCAGGCGAAAGGGATTGATCAGCCTTCGGATTGGAAGACGATGAACCAACAGGCGAATCAGAAGCGTCCGATTGCCAATGTGGATTCGACGGATGCATCCGTATACTGCAAATGGGTCGGCAAGCGGTTGCCGACTGAGGCGGAGTGGGAGAAGGCGGCGCGGGGGACAGATGGCCGCATCTATCCGTGGGGTAACGAAGCTCCGACGCCGCTCCATGCGAACTTTGGGAAACCGGACTGGAACAATCACGCGGTATTGGCGCCGGTGGGCTCGTTCGAAGCGGGCAAGAGTCCCTATGGCATCTATGATATGGCCGGGAATGTCTGGGAATGGGTCAGTGATTTGTACGACTATAACTATTATAAGGTTAGCCCGTCGAAGAATCCGACAGGGCCGTCGACGGGCGGGACCAGGGCGGTCCGTGGTGGTGCGTGGAGCAGCAATCCTCGTGCGATGCGCTCTCCGAATCGGAGCCTCATTTCGCCGACGGACCAGGGACTCAATGGGTTCCGCTGTGCGAAGAACCAATAGGCGCTAGCTGCTCAGCCAACACTTTATCATTCATAATGGTTGGCGAGAAATTGTGCAACAGGCCCCGCGCTTCTCGCCAAAGTATCGGCGATTACCGCAGAAACGTTTATGAGTAATGCGGGAGAATTCGTGACTCTGCACGGTTGTTTTTCTGATGTGCAAGGCTTTATAGTTTCCACCCATCAGGCAGCCTGTGCATAGGCTGTCACGGTTCGTTTCAGTAAATTGTGGAGGCAGTTCATGAGGAGGATGATTGTACTCGGTGCGTTGATCGTGCTTGCTGCCTATCCGACAATGGGTGCGGCACCAATTGAAAAAGGCACAAAGGAACTCGCTCCGGCGCAGAAGCAGGTTCAGACTCAGAGCCTGGAGAAGTCTGCCGTACCCCGTCCACCTGCAGGAGCGATGGTATTGATACCGGCCGGAGAATTTACGATGGGGAGCCAGGATGGTGATTCAGACGAACGACCTATGCACAAGGTTCAGCTGAATGCCTTTTCTATAGATGTATATGAAGTCACGGTGGGGCAGTATGAGGAATTTCTGCGGTCAGGAGAAGCCCACGCCCCGTTGGACTGGAATACAATGAACCAATCGGCACATCACAAGCGCCCTGTTGCCAATATAGATTGGGCGGATGCGGCTGCCTACTGCAAATGGGCCGGCAAGCGGCTGCCGACGGAGGCGGAGTGGGAAAAGGCGGCGCGAGGGACGGATGGCCGTCTCTATCCATGGGGCAACGATCCTCCGACGCCCCTCCATGCGAACTATGGAAAAACGGGGGCGCATAACTATGATGCATTGGTACCGGTGGGAACGTTGGAAGCCGGCAAGAGTCCCTATGGTGTGTATGACATGGCCGGTAACGTCTGGGAATGGGTCAGCGACTGGTATGACACTGACTATTATAAGAGCAGCCCGCAGCAGAACCCGGAGGGACTGCCAAGGGGCGGGTTCAAAGTGATCCGTGGCGGATCCTGGAATACCAGTGCGGGAAACCTGCGATCCTCGGATCGATACTGGGATCCCCCGTCGTTCAGGAGCCTCTACTTCCCCGGGTTCCGGTGCGCGAAAAGTTAGTAGGCTACGGATTAGGCTGAAGCGGGGAAGGCTAAAGGTCGGAGCTCGAACATTTCTGTCTTCAGCCTAGTCTTTGCCTTCAGAACTCGCTTGTCGCCCGCAGCTCTATTTCACCGGAATACTGATCACAATTCCCCCCATAACGTCATTGATCTTGAAGTCCCGTTTGGGGCTGTCCGGATGGGAATTGTGGCAGCCGATGCAAGCCTGGGCCACAGCAAGGTCCGGATAGACGGCTTGAAAGTATCGGGTTCCCCCTTCCTTCACAAAAGCGGTATAGGGCTTGGTCGGATGAGTGAGGATCGTCCCCAGACCTATTTTCTCAAACTCGCTTGAGGGGCCATTCCGCTTGTTGATCGGCCAGAGGCTGATCAATCGATACTTTATGCCGAGCCCCTTTTTGGCCACGACGCGGCCGGACTCCATCAGGAATTGAGCCGGGAGAGGCAGGGTATTTTTCTCCTCCCAGTTCTCCGAGGCCACGACCACCCCTTTGTTCTGCAGCCGTTCAACGACGTGCTTCGTATACACTTCACGATCCGCTTCAATTAGGGCATACAGATAGTCCGCCACCGTTTCCACAGGCAGATTAAATGAAGTCCCTTCCGGTGCCGCGCTGCTCGATCCGGCGAAGCCGGCAACGCCAAACCCGAGCACCAGCATGAGAGCTCCCCGTCTCAACTTGTTGGAAGATGTCATAGAAACCTCCTTGGTTTCCCCATGGGCACGTCGGCGTTATGCGTCGCGGTTCCATGAAGGGGTGAGATGGATTGCGGATACGAGACTGCTCAATCATGCCTGTGAGCAAGCGGGTCGGTTCGACCGTCAATCTGGAGTTGGGATGACAGAAAGGGGAGTTGAAACCGTGACTTGCACGAGACGATTGAGTCAGCTGGTCGTGAGGATCGCTGGAGTAGTGGAAGAAAGCCGCATGAGAGGAAAATACCGAAGCCATGGCCCGGTTCTCCCTGTCAGTATGATGCAGTGTGCAGACCGGATCATACGATAAGTCATCTTACGCTTCGCTCAGCAGGGAGTCCAATCGCC
>JANOOS010000197.1:0-2307 GCA_031421455.1 Nitrospira sp. | reverse complement strand
TGAGGGACAGGGGGGCAGCGAGCCGTGGCGCGTCTATGGGATCGGCCGATTTCCTGGACTGACGTGGGATCTGCAGTTCTTTGGATCCGCGAGCGGATATTTTTCCGTGAAGGCAAACGAGGAATTTCTTTCCGCCTGCCGGTCCGACACCGGCGTGAGGTTGTCTACCAAAAGTTGGTTCGAGAAGGTGGCGATTCGTCATAACCATGGGTACCACCCACTCCTCAACGTGCAGGCATGGATCCGATTGCCGATCGGTCTAACCTACAGTATGGTTCCGTTGGCTGCAGGAGCCGGCGTGATGGTCGGAGGTTGCATGCTCGATGCGGCAGGCAAAGGTAATGGAGCGCTCTGTCAGTTGTCCCTTGTTGGAGGAGCGGCCATGATGCGCACCGCGCCGGCGGTGATGGAAGGCGCGCTACAGCCTGACCTGCGGCATTGGGAGCATGTGCCTGCAGCGTTCGTGGTGACCACAGCCTCAAAGCCTGAGCTGGAATCCTGCTTGCCGAAGTCTGGAACTGCGGTTCAGCGGTTGTGGTAGGGCGGGTTCGCCGATGCGCTCATTTTCGTAGGCGACGCCGGTGTCCTTGAGGCTGATCGAGCGCTTGGCCCCAGTGGGAGCGAAACTTGGTGATGAAGGTATGTTCATGATCCGGCTCCACGGCCAACGGGGCCAGTGCGAGGGCGACGGCGAGCGAAATGTGATAGCCCACGGAACGTGAGGCCAGCGCGCGCCGATAGGCGGGGTGGGCTTGGTTGATCCAGACAGTGGATTCGACGAGCCGGCCTAGTTCAGAATCATCGGGTCGGTCCTCGAACTGAATCCCCAGTCCATATCTCATCGGAGCGCGGGAGCGTCCATGACCAGGGAGCATGGTAGATGTTGAATCAGGAATCGTAGGTGTCCCGGGCTCGGTCGTTGGAGCATCCTGGTCGGTAGGTAGAGGGGGCGTTTGTGGTTGATCTGGTTCAGTCTGATTCGGAGGCGGTGTTTCGTCCGTCGATGGCATAGCCAGAACTGTAAGGGCTTCTGTCCCCGTTGATTTATCGATTGGCTTGCCATCGATCGGCAGTCGCTTTTGCCCCCCGGCTCGGCGTTCGACGAGTGAGCCAAGTAATGGAAAATCGTCGGATAATTCTTCCAGCACTCGATCCAGATCCCGTTCCAGTGGGCGCATCACCCGTGATGAGGCGTCTGGAGTTCCGGTACGCATATCGCCCCAGGCTTCCAGTTGTCGAGAGACAGCCTCCTGGATCGCCTTCCGGTAGGCAAGATAGACGGCTCCTCTTGTGCCTGTGCGGATGAAGTCCCCTTTGTTGAGGGTGAGCGAGGCGGCCAGGTCGGGGACTTCGATCAAGCCGTTGATCCGATCCGATTGTAATGACGTCACGCCCAACCAGTCCCATCCGCGTTTGATGACTTTGCCCAGAGTGCTGATCGCAACGCCGCGTTGATCTTCCGGTAGAGGCGCGGGGTGGCGGGAGAGATATCCCAAGGCCGAGGGTTTGCGCCGCCGGGCCAATCGAATGGTTAACGGGGCTTGTTCAGGCGCCGAGAGGGGATGCCGTTCCAATGATCGTCCATTGACGTCGAATGTAATCCCGGCTGGGTAATGGCCGGTCAGAAAGGAATCGAAGGGGGATTCCAGCAACGGCTGGAAATGACGACGCATTAC
Organism: Nitrospira sp.; assembly: GCA_031421455.1. Taxonomy (GTDB): domain Bacteria; phylum Nitrospirota; class Nitrospiria; order Nitrospirales; family Nitrospiraceae; genus Palsa-1315. The sequence goes on along the minus strand of JANOOS010000197.1, from coordinate 631 downwards.
ATCTTCGACAAACCCAGGGTCTATAAGAGGAGACAGCGGGGTTTGCAACTTCAGTCGCACTGCAGTGCCCTGCTCGCCGGCCAGTCCAAGCGGAGGTACCCATTGCCAGGGCGCGCGATGGCGCGAGGCCAAGTGCCACCGTGTGGCTACGTGTGTGCTGCCGCGTCTGGTTTCAGTGAGCACTTCTTCGCATACCAGTAGCCCCAATTTGATGCCGACGCCGGCGAACCCGATGCCTTGGCCGCGCACTTTCGTGCTGGCAGCAATGTCGTGATACTGCCGCATCGCTTTCCGCTGCATGCCGGACCCGTTGTCTACGACGGTCAACGTGGACTGCGCAGGGTCAGCCGTCATGGTGATCCGGCTGGCCCCTGAATCCAGAGAGTTGGCAATGATCTCGGTCAGAATTGTTTCCGCGATGCTGTAGGGATAGGCATCCCGTAAGTCTTCCAACAGATGTTCAAGATCGACGCGGGTCTCGCCCATGTTCTACTCCGTGAATCTGCGCTGTGAAGGAAAAGGACTGTAGAGGGAGGCGCAGGTAAAATCAAGGCAAGAGAGGCGAACTTCGCAGGCCCTTCTGTCTGGTGCGATGCCCATTCAGGCCGAGCCTATATCCCATCCGTATTCC
>JANOOS010000196.1:0-2950 GCA_031421455.1 Nitrospira sp. | reverse complement strand
GAACATGAATGTGCTTGTTGCGACGGATGGATCGAAGTATGGAGGATGGGCACTGAACTGGGTGGCTACGTTGCCGCTTGCCGAGCCGGCAACGATAACGGCACTGCATGTGCTGGATGTCGCCGCGCTCCGTGCGCCGTTTCTCGCGCAGCCGGTAATGGCCGGCACTGAACGGTACATCCAAGAGGAAGTCCAGCGCATGGAAGCTCGTTCAGTCAAAACCCTCAAGGAGGCCAGACAACTGTTGGCCTCACTGAAGCTCAAGGGCAGGGCCTGCAAGGAGCAAGGGCCGGTCGCACCGACGATTTTGAAGCATGCGCCGAAACGGGATGGGCTCCTGGTGGTGGGCAGTCAGGGCCTCGACGCCCTCGACCGCTTCATGCTCGGCAGCATCTCGACAAATCTCATCCATCATGCGACCTGCCCCGTGCTTGTCGTCAAGGAAGAGGCGGCGACGTTGCGGCGGATTCTCTTGGCGACCGATGGATCGGAGGCCTCGGCCAAAGCGCTGAAGTTTGTGCTAGCCAAGTTTCGGCCAGATCGTTCGATCGGCAAGAGAGGGGGCCTGCCGATTCACGTAAGCGTGTTCCATGTTTTGCCGTTGGTCATGTATCCCGGGCTGAAGGATGCAAGCAAGACATTGCTCGAACAGAGCGTGCGGAAGCTGGTCAAGGCGGGATTTACGGCCGAGCCTCTCTGTTACCTTGGTAATCCAGCCGAGGAGATCATAAAGGCAGCCTCTCGACAGAAGGCCGATCTGATCGTGATGGGGGCCAAAGGGCTGGGCGCGATCGCCCGGTTTCTTCTTGGGAGCGTGTCGACGCGAGTGGTGCAGCACGCGAAAAGCTCCGTGCTCGTCGTGCGATGACAGTGCAAAACCGCCGTTCTGGAAAATCGTGCACGGAATGATGCGGGAAAATATGGAAGGCGCTCCGCCATTTCCTATGCTGTAGTTCTTTTACTCCCACACCTTTTCACCACGTTTCAGGAGACTGCTCAGGAGCCGCTTCATCTTTTCCTTGGCCTTCTCCCGGCGCAGATGGAGGCGTTCGGCCATGCGTCCGGCAACGAAGGCCGCCCGCATACTCGTCGATTGCTTGAGGAACGCCTGGATATACGCGTGAGCTTTAACGGCATCTTGGTGTAGGCCTAAAAGATTCTGCACGGCGCGGGTTTTGTTGATAAAGCGCGTGGCAGATTTGCCAACCGTCGATTCTGCAAGTTCGGCGGCATAGCGGGCCCGTTTGGTTCTGATCCTGATCTTGTGAATATTGGCATTATCTGGTTTGTGACCGGCCTGGCGAATCTCCTTTTGGAGCTTTTTAAACTCCTGCTTGGCAAGGTCGTGCAATGTTGCGGTGGATTCGATGGCGGTAGGATCGTGCGGCGCTTCCCTGACCTTCCTGATCAGGCCGAGATATTTTGCGCTCTTCATCTGATTCAGCAGGATCTCCTGAACATTATTCCGCTGGGCTTCCAGATGTGCGATGAACGGAATCAGAGGCCGTCGGTCTCGCGCCTCCAGTTTGGCAGATTCCTTACGGAAATAGGCGAGTTGCACGTCGAGGTCGCGGGCCGGTCCCAGCAATCGGCTGAGCCAGCGCAACTCATCTCGCAGCGAATCTGCCCATTCAGGCATCAGCAGGGGCCTGGCAGCCCGCAGGACGGCACGCAACTGTCTCGTCGCCACGCGCATTTGATGCAGACTTTCCGGCTCCCTTCCAAGCCTCACGCCTGGGTCGTGCGCAAGCAGCCATCGGGCGTGCCGTGCAAGGGCCCACCTTACATGGACCAAGGCAGGCGCATCCGATGCCGGGGGCGGCTCAGGATTGGAGACTGCCAACGAAAGCGCGCGAAACAACTTGGGGCGTCCGTCATGATCCTTGGCTCCCGCTCGACGGAGTTGCTGTTCGAGATCGGGCAATGTGCGATTTCTTCCGTTCACCTGCTCGACTTCAAGTTCTCGAAAGCGCTGAAGTGTCTCTCCGTCCTTCATGACGGAGACATGGTCGAGCATGACATCCGCGACAGGGGCATGGTCTATGCGCACACGCACGCCGGCCCTCCAGACTCGCAAGGTTGCCACAGGCAAGAGTTCATGCAGTCTGAGATGGAGAATGAGCAGATCCTTGAATAAAGCCGGCGGAGCGGATTGACCATCGGCAATCTCAACTTCTTGCCGGTCCTTTATCAGCGGGATTTTCAGCTGCCAGGCTTGTTTCCCACGCTCGACTCGATGGCGAAGGGTGATTCCTGCATGGGCCAGATTGTACTGGGGGGTATCGTAATAAGTCGAGATCAGCAGGCGTCGTGGAATCGGAGTGCCGGGGAATGCCGGAAGACGGAAACGGTCATCGACTGTCAGTTTGATTTCACGTTCGATCGTGGATCGTACAGCCTGGTTGATAGCAACAGGATCTGGCAGTTTTAAGGACGGCTTGCCGGCACGAACCATCATGGTCTCCTTGCAGGAGTGACAACTGTTGCAGATGGAAGGGGAAGGAAGCAATACCTAGTTGGTTTGTTCAACCAAATATCAAACAAACTAAACAGACCAAACAAACCAAATGAACCATATAACGGTCTAGAAGTGGTATGCGATACCGGCAATAGCATTGATGGCGCTGTAGACGCCGCTGAGTCCAAAGCCGGCGGGATCGAGGTTCGTGATCGTGGCGTAGTTGTACTTCCCCTCCACAAAGAGCGCCCATTCCTCAGTTGCCAGAACCTTTAATCCTAACTGTGCATTGAGCCCCGGCACCACTTGGCGGCCATCGATCTGGCCGGAGCTGCTGAAATAGAAAGCGCCTCCTCCGATACCGACTTAGGGTTGGAATATCTCGCCAGGGTAGCGCGCAATAAGATTAACGGCGACCGTCACCAGCCGCATGCTCGATTCCTCCAACTGGAGTGTCCCTGGCTGGCTGATGGTGGCTGGTACTACCGGGGG
>JANOOS010000195.1:0-2534 GCA_031421455.1 Nitrospira sp. | reverse complement strand
ACAGACCAAACAAACAAGCCATGATGGAGGCGATGTCGATGAAGAATCGTGTTGGAAGGTTTGGGGCGATCGTGGGATTTGGATTGCTCACCATGTCCGTTGTTGTAGCGGCTGGGGCGTCAGATAAGCCGATGACGGGTGACAGGGTTATCCGGGAAACGCAGGAGGCGGTGACGGCCACCAAGGACTATACGATTCACCAGAAAGATGCATTTCAGCGAAAGGTTCAGACGGAGCTGGATGAGATGCAAGTACGCATCACGCAGCTCCGTGGACAAGTTAAACATGCGTCCGAGGAAGCAAGAGCGGACATCCAGAAGGCGATTGAAGACTTAGAGAAGAAAAAAACTCTAGTCCATAAAAAAGCGGAGGACATTCATTCCGCCACCGCCTCTTCCTGGGAACAGGTGAAGTCGAAAACATCGGCTGCGATGGATGATCTCCGGGATTCTCTCAACCGAACCCTCTCTCATCTCCCGTAACGGTCTATCAATGAAATATGCTCTCTATCCCGGTTGTGCAGCCCAAGGGGCGACCCCTGAACTCTATCAATCGACGAGGGCGATCATCGGACGATTGGGAATCGAGGTCGTCGAACTCACAGCCGCAGCCTGTTGCGGCGCCGGGGTCGTGACGGAAGTGCACCCCGACATGGCGTTGGCGCTGAATGCCAGGACGTTTGCGCAAGCGGAAGCGCTCGGACTGGATGTGATGACGATCTGCGGCACCTGCCAAGGGGTGATGAGCGCAGCCAATCGACGATTGAAGACAGAGGCAGGGACTCTGGACCGGATCAACGCCCTCCTGGCGCCGGAAGGACTGGCCTACCACGGACAGGTTCAGGTCAAACATCTGTTGTGGATAGTCGTGCGGGACATCGGACTGGCTCGCCTGGGCGAGCTGACCTCCGTGCCGATGAGTGACTTTCGCATCGCCCCATTTTACGGTTGCTACATCCTGCGCCCATCGTGGGATCTGGGGTTTGACGATCCTGAGAATCCCCAATCCCTCGAACGCCTCATCACAGCTGTCGGTGGCGAACCGGTGGCCTATGAGGGAAGAACCAAATGCTGTGGGTTTCCCATCATCCTCGAAAAAGAAGCCATCGCTGTAGCCATGGCAGGGATGCACATGAATGAGGCCAAGGAGCAGGGAGCCGACTTTATGGTGACGCCCTGTCCTCTCTGCCACATGAGTCTGGATATCTATCAGGATCGGGCTGGCCGAGCGGTGAATCGCGAACTCCACTTACCGATCTTGCATGTGCCGCAGTTACTCGGTTTGGCGATCGGGCTTCCGCCCAAGGACTTGGGGCTCTCGCATCATGTGATCTCGGTCGATTCTATTCTGGCGACGCTAAAGCGTCGTCGAACCAATCCGCAACCGTCCTGAAGGAGTTGCCGAATGAATGTCGTGAACATTTCGGACTATCAGCAGTTCAGCAGTGAGAAGATGAAGAAGAACAATCTGTTTCAGACGCCACGATTCTTCTGCGACATCTACTGCTTCGAGCCAGGGCAGGAACAGAAGGGCCATATCCACGGCGAGCAGGATAAAGTCTATCTCGTGCTTGAGGGGCAGGGCACGTTTCAGGTCGGTTCAGAGAAACAGGTGCTCGGCCCGGGGCAGGGGACGATGGCGCCGGCCGGTGAAGAGCACGGCGTGAAGAATCACACAGGCCAGCGTCTCAAAGTACTCGTGTTCGTGGCGCCGAATCAGGCGTAAAAAGTTAAACGTGAAACGTAAAACGTTGGAGTCACGACAAAACGTCTGAATGAACAAGTCAAACGTAACAGGAATCGCTTCCCGTTAGATTTCATGTTTCAGCTGACACCAAAAGAGAAAGCCGAGGTGGTCGCAAATTGCGACCACCTCGCAAAGCTCAAGTTTTCGCCTGCAAAGCCATTTGCCTTTACCGAACACGGCGCGGTGATGGTGGCGAGTGTGCTCAATTCGAAGAGGGCGATCGAGGTCAGCGTTTATGTGGTCCGGGCGTTTGTGAAAGTGCGTGAGGTGCTTGGGGCCCACAGCGAGCTTGCACAGAAACTAACCGAGTTGGAAAGAAGGGTTGAATCACATGACACCCACATTCGTTCCTTGTCTCTCTTGTCTGTCTGGTCTGTCTGGTTTCTCTGGTGAGGTTCACGGTCTGGCCAACCAACAGATTGAACAGACGAGACAGACTAGACCCACCAGCCCCCAGTCCCGCTCGTCCCGCCAGCTCGCGTCACCGTCATGGACACGCGCAGTGGGAGACCATCTAGCCCGTCCTCAAGGGCGAAGGTCGATAGAAGAGCGATGGATATTTCTCCGAGAAAAGACTCCCGGAGTCTTCAAGATGGGCAGCCCCTCTTCATTCTTCCCGACCGGGAGGTGACGCTCGACAAACATGATCCAACAAAAGTTCTATTGAAGTTCCGGAAAGATGAAGATAGCGGGGATTGATGCGAGGGGGGATCAACCGTGCGGGCGAGCCCGTGGAAGGACGCTTACTCTGGGTTACGCTTCGCCAACAACTTGTTACGCCGCCGTTT
>JANOOS010000194.1:0-2806 GCA_031421455.1 Nitrospira sp. | reverse complement strand
CTATCAAACTCTCAGCGACCCCATCGCACGCACCAGCTACGATGCTAAAAATCAACCCTCGGCCTCTCACAAGCCATCCGCACGCCCCACTCCTGCGGCAAACCCCTCTTCTGGATCGTACGCCTCCACTCCGCCACGCCCTCAACAGACCAGTCGATCCAGCCAGGACCCGCGAGGGCCCCAATCGCTCATCATGTTGCTCTCTCAGCAAGGCCAACCCAAACTCATGGTGCCGGCCATTCATCTCTACGTCGACCCTCGGGAGGACCACCCCTACGACTTTCACGGCCTTGTCCGCATCGCTGGGACCATGCGAGAAACCTTGCCCGTCAGCGGCTATGCCGTTGCTGAAGTTCCCGAGCTGTTATGCATCAAGCGCATGGGCATCGAGGAACTCTACACCGTCTTTTCCAATCCCTCATTCAATCGCCCGCCATTCCTCCATGAACTTGAACAGACCCTCGCCTTCCCCTCTCGCTTCCTGGTCATCGAAGGCATACTCCAGCATCGGAAGGCCGGAGGACGGCTCAACCAATACCACAAGATTGGGCTGATGGATTTCCTGGACGCCCTCACAGCCAGATATGGCATCCAGATCATCTACGCGGACACGCGCGACGAGGCAGAAGAGCGCATCGCCAACCTAGCAGCCATGCACTATGCCTATTACTTTGCCGAGCAGCAGGGATTCGGGCGTTGCCTCAAAGAAGACGATCTATAAGAGCATATGGCTGATAGCTGATGGCGTCTGGCTAACGGCAGGAGAGAAGAGCATATGGCTAATAGCTAATGGCTTATAGCACGAGCAACGAGAATCCTGTGCATTTCTGTCCCTGCCATAGGCTATACGCCATAAGCTCTTCTCTCCTGCCATACGCTATATGCTCTTGCTCCCTTATCGACCCGCTCCAAATCCGCACTGCCGCCAGGCTTCGTAGATCACCACTGCCACTGCATTGGAAAGATTGAGGCTCCGGTTTCCAGGAACCATGGGGACACGGATTCGCTGCTGCTCGGCAACCGTTCCCAGAATCTCAGCCGGCAACCCACGGCTTTCCGGGCCAAAGACAAAGGCATCGCCGGCAGCATAGTCGACCAAATCGTATTGTTGAGTGCCTTTGGTGGAAACCGCAAATAGGCGGCGATCTTTCACCGCTGCAGCGCACTCAGCCCAGCTTTCGTGGACCGTGATCGAGGCAAATTCGTGATAGTCCAGCCCTGCTCGCAGCAATTGCTTATCCTCCAGTGTGAATCCAAGAGGTTTCACAAGATGCAGTTTTGCGCCAGTATTGGCGCAGAGTCGTATGATGTTGCCGGTATTCGGTGGAATTTCAGGCTGATAGAGAATGACGTCGAACATGGATGCGTGTTTGGTGCCGGAGATTACTGTTGAAGTATCTAATGAGAGGCAAGTCTACTGCAAAGGCCCAATGGTATCCAGCCATCCCCTTCCGGGCGGCGTGCAAAGCGCGTTGTATCTATCATCCAGTACCTCAAGAAATATAGCGGGAAAATATAATAAGGCCGATGATGACGGCGGCAAGAGACGCGGGCGAACGCCTAACTTCCATGATTGAGCAGTTCTGGCGATGTAACTCGTGCCGAACGGGCCTTCAGCAATTCGATGAGTTCAACCCGTAGCGTGCTATTGAGGCGTTGCCGTGCCTCAAGCGGCAGGCGAAGAAACTCCACCCCAAACTGATGGCCTCGCACCCACTTAATCGTACCGAGCTCAATTGACAGCGCCCGCATCTGATCGGGAAGCATGACACTCACACGCAGATCACTGCCGCAGAGAACCTCTCGATCGCACAAGACGGAGCACCCCATCAGCGACAGATTGGTCAGCATCCCTTCGCCGACAAACGGCGTACCGCCAAAGATGACGGGATAGAAAAGCGGGAACCGATGATAGGTTCGGGCATAAGGAAGGGGCGCCATGACAACCTCCATGACGTCGGATTGTACCGGGGCGGGCACCGGAGCGGTATCCTACATTAGGAGGGGAACCTTAACCCGCGAGGGGTGAAACGGATCTCGTTGAGGATAAACGCGTATGGGTTCACGCGTGCGGCAGGTCAATCCTTCCGTTTAAAGGCAATTCGATATGTGCCAAGGCGGCCAAGAAGCGCTTCTTCAGTCGATAATTCAAACGTCACCTCGATTCCCTTGTCTTTATCCCAGCGACCAAACGCGATATCTGTGAAACGGTCGTAGAGTTCGTTCACAGATTCGGGGATCTCCCTTTTCTCTTCAACCAATTCAAAGAGTAATATGAGCGACAGGGGCACCATCGGCATCTTGAATTGAATCTTCTCCAAGCCCGACTTGAGAAGTTTCAACTTATCCTTATTGCCTTCCACCAGCTTCGCAAATAGTTTCAGCGCCTGACTAACCTCAAAGGGCAATAACTCGTACCTTGTAAATCCAGCAGGAGGAGTCTTCAACATCTCTATCTTTCTGCTGGTGACCAAAAGACTGACATTCAGCTCGTCCGCGAATTGCGCGGCTTTGTCTAATGCCTGTTGCCGTTTCGATGAAGACACCTCGTCGAGGGCATCAACCATCAGCATTGTAATGACCATCCGGCTTTCAAGTTCGGGAGAAACAACCAGTGTTCCCAACAGTGCCCCAGTGCCACCCATCTCTAAGATTTGTCTGGCGCTAACTAAGATCGGCAGTTCAAACGGTTGCTTATTTTTACTCCCGCGTATCACGTCCATCAACGCATCACGGAACATCTGGATTGCCAGTCTTACCAAAGCCCCGGACTTCCCGCTGCTGGGATCACCGACTAGCAGCACCC
>JANOOS010000193.1:0-3817 GCA_031421455.1 Nitrospira sp. | reverse complement strand
GGATGTTGCGCGACGTCAGAGGGCTAACCGGGGTATTGTTCGTACTGTCCGTGAGATGAACCGTTCTGCCTCTGGGGCCGGTTCAAGGGTGGGTTTGGTGGCGGTGTCCCGGATTGAACGGGAGACCCGCGGCTTATGAGTCCGCTGCTCTACCAACTGAGCTACACCGCCAGAAAGGATGGTACGTAATCGCGATAGAATACAGGAATGGTTTGGAGAGTGTCTAGCCCACAATATTGACGGTGCGCGACGAGCGGGACGGGCGGGGCTCGCAGTTTTGAGTTTAGAGTTCTGGGTTCTGAGTTAGAGGAGGATTGGGAAGGAAGGACGGGCGGGACGGGCGGGAGTCGAAGTTCTGAGTTCTGGGTTCTGAGTTATCCGGAAGTGCTGAAAGATACGTGCAGAGTTCTGAGTGAGAATCCAAAACTCAGAACCCAGAACTCAAAACTCAGAACTTTTCAGTGACTCAACATTCACCACTGCATGCTTGGTTCTGCCCCATCGTTCCGGTAGACTCGGCGCATGATGCAGCCGCTTCCTTCTTCCTGTGAACGGGCGATTCTGGAACAATTCCTCAAGGCGGAGGCTATGGCCTTGTGGGCGGTACGCGCTGCGCAGGCGCAGGACGTTCCGCCTGGGGTGCTGCAGTTCTTGCGCCGCCATGAGGAAGAAGAAGCGCAGCATCTCAAACAGTTTGAGCTGCTGCTGGGTATGAATTCACACGGTAAGACGGCTCTCCCTCGTATGCCAAGTCAATGGAGGGTTCTTGCGGTACATCTGTATGGGTACGAAACGGTGGGATTAGAGTTCGCAAGGCTGTTAGTCGGTTTGCGGCCTGATCTGATCTCGATCTTGAAAGATGAAGAAGTCCATGTGGGATTTTTCGAGCATGAAGTCCGTACCATACTTATGCAGGGAGGACCAGTTGCCGACGGCGCGAGACAGGCGGCTCAGTCCTGGCGGCGGCGGCTGCCCCCCACGGTCAATCGGTATCTCCACGATGAGAGCTTCGCGCCGTATCGTGATGAGCTTCAAGGGCATATTCTTGGCGTGATCGACGAACGTTTTCTAGCCGTGGGATTGTCGGCGCGGACGGAACACCTGTGAAGCGTGATCCGAAGTTCGAAGTTCCGGGTTCGAAGTTCCAAAAACCTCGAACTTCGAACCTCGAACCGGCAGCTGAGGAGCGGGACAGGCACCGCCGCAGACGTCGGAGCCAGTCCCTTTTAGGCGGCTGAGGCCAGACGTTTTTGGCGTTGACCCACGATATCGAGGGCTGCAACACGGTAGGTTTCAGCCAGCGTCGGAAAGTTGAAGATATTTTCAACGAATGAATCGACTGTGGCCGCATGCTGAAGCGCCATCTGGCCGACATGAATCAGTTCCGTCGCGCCTTCTCCGATAATTTGGACGCCCAGGAGGCGTTCGCCTGTCGGGTCGGCCACCATCTTCAGTAAGCCATCGCGAATATCCGAGATCTGGCCGCGGGCAATTTCGTTGAACTTCGCCCGGCCGATCATGACATCTCGATAGCGTTTCCGACCCGCCGCTTCATCGAGCCCGATGCTGGCCATCTCGGGGATGGTGTACACCCCGACTGGAATAATGTCGGCGGACTGTCCTTCCGGGAGACCCAGGGCATGGCATACGGCACGCCGGCCCTGTTCCATGGCGGAGGAGGCCAGACCGGGGGGACCGATGAGGTCGCCGACGCCGTAAATGTGTGAAATGGCCGTCTGGCAATGTTCGTTGACAGCCAGTGTTCCCTTTTCGGTGACGGTCAATCCTGCAGCGCTGAGATTGAGGTCTTCAATATTTGCCTGTCGCCCCAAGGCCACGAGCATCTTATCGCTCGTGAACACTTGCCCGTTCTGGAGTGTCGCCACCACCTGAGAGACCCCATCCCACCGGACTTCTCTGATCGATTGTCCCCCACAATAACATCCGCCTGTTTGCTCGAAGCTTTGCACAAATGTTCGCACGAGTTCTGCATCGAAAAACTGAAGCGGGCGTTCAGCCCGATCGATAATGGTGACCTGCACGCCGAGTGCGGCGAAGATCGACGCATATTCCAAGGCGATGATGCCTCCGCCTAGTACGGTAAGGGAACGTGGCAAGTAGATCATGGAGAGAATCGAGTCGCTGTCGAGGATATGTTCATGGTCGATCGGTATTTCGACCGGCGCACGAGGCCTGGATCCTGTGGCGATGACGATGGTGTCGGCGGTGAGCGTTTGTGTCATGCCGTCGACCGTGAGCATTTCGAGCAGGCTGTCGGAGCGAAACTGGACTCTTCCGTGGAACAGTGTGACGCCGTTGCGGGTCAGCTGATTCATCATATAGACGCCATGCGATGCGACGACTTCATCCAAGCGACGCATCAACGTAGAGACCATGATGTTGGAGGGGGCTTGTATGTCCTGCGTAGCCAAGGACCGTTTCATCCGATCAGCTTGCACCGCACTCTCGCGGAGCGTTTTGCTTGGAATCGTTCCCCGGTACACACAGCCGCCACCGACGCCCGGTTCGCGTTCGATCATGGCCACGTGTTTGCCCGCTTTGGCGCCCTGGATGGCAGCCTTTTGACCGGCCGGGCCGCTCCCGATCACGATAATGTCAAAGTGAAGTGCGGTACTCATTGTGCCATTGTGTCCACGAGATTGAGCACTTTCTCTTTCAGGCTGAGCAATGAATCAATATCGTTGGGGTAGAGATTGAGATCGGCAAAGACCGTGTGTTCGCGAAGCGTGCTGTCGTCGAATGAATCGGGAACAAGTATGTAGGTCGCCAGCCGGTCTGCCAGGCAGGTCATCATCGCTTCCTGTTTATGCGAGGGCGCCTGCTCATAAATCCGGTAATAGAAGATGGCCGCAGCGACCTGTGGGGGGAGGGCCCATTCAGTTGCGATCAAGCTGCCCACACGGGGATGATAGCCGTCGAGAAAGGAGGTTATTGCATTGGAGTCGAGCGCAATGCGCATTTCCGCGGCAATGGCCGTGACAGTCTTGAGCACGACCGGCTTCCCAACCCCATGCAGGAGCCCACACAGATACGCGCTTTCCACGTTGTACCGGCGCATGCGCGCGATCTCTTTCGCATAGGCCCCGCTGGCCAGCGCATGCCGCCAGAGCTGCCGGATGTTCTCTTCGTGCCCAGGAATCTTGACGGCTCCACTCTTCAGCGAAACCGTGACAGCGATTTCGGATAGCTGACTGATGCCAAGCATGGCGACGGCATGCTGGAGTGAGGCAATCGGGGTCCGCGGCATGTAGGCGGGCGAGTTGGCTATTCTCAGAATATGTGCGGCCAATGCCTGGTCTTGATGAATGAGGGTAGAGAGGCGGGCCGCATCTGCCGATGGGTCATTGGCCAGGGCCATGACCCGGCCAGCGACTTGTGGCAGTACAGGAAGCTCGATCCGATCTTTGTCGATCCGCTCGACTAAGGCCTGTTCGATCTGTTCAGTCATTCCAACATCGTGAGGGTGACGTATGGCTGTATCCACGTTGCTCCCAAGAACCGTGAACCTAGAAGCGAGGGGTAGCAGGAAGGTCTTTCCTCTCGCCTCGTGCCACTCGTCCCTCGTCTGGCTTCCAAGCTCTTGTCGGTAGAATGTCTCGGAACCTTTACCCGGAGGCGAAACGTCACTTCGGTTCATTTGGTTTATTTGGTTCATCTGGTTGGTTTTGTTCAATCAAACAAACTAGGCAAATCAAACAAAACAGACGGGTGGGATGGTTTGCCTTTTCTGCGCGCGCACGAGGCCTAGTGAATATACGTAATCTATTGGATGTCAGCCGTTACGGAAGCGGTTAAT
>JANOOS010000192.1:0-7375 GCA_031421455.1 Nitrospira sp. | reverse complement strand
CGCGCGCCAAAACAGATGAGGCGAGAAAAGAAGCGTTGAACCGGTTCAAAGACCGCGAGATGTTCCGTATCGACATCAAACACATCGTCGAGCCCTCAAACAATTTCCCCGACTTTTCGCTGGCACTCTCGGAACTGGCGGAGGTCATCATGGAACGAAGCATCGCAGATTGTAGCGCGAAGCTGGAAAAATCGTACGGGCGCCCACGGCTTGCCAACGGGAAACCCTGTTCCTTTGCCGTCCTGGGATTGGGAAAATTCGGAGCGCGAGAGCTCGGCTATGCCTCGGACATCGAGGTTCTGTTCGTCTACGGTGGATCGGGCAAAACAAGCGGTAAGCAGGGAATTGAGAACAGCGAATACTTCGAACGGCTGGCGCAGGAGCTCCTGGGGTGGATCGAAGCCAAGCAAGAGGGCATCTTCCGCATCGATGTCCGGCTTCGGCCGCATGGAGGCAAGGGCGCGTTGGCCAATGAATTCGAGGAGGTCTGTCGCTACTACAGTCCGACCGGGCTTGCCGCGCCGTTCGAGCGGCAGGCCCTGATCAAGCTACGCCATATCGCGGGCGACTCCGCGCTAGGCCATCGACTGGAAGCGCACCGGGACTCCTTCGTCTACGGAGAGGCTCCCTGGAACATTGCCACGGCACTGGAACTCCGGAAACAACAGCTCAAACAACTGGTTGCGCCAAGGAAAATCAACGTGAAGTATAGCGCAGGAGGACTCATCGACATCGAATATGCCGGGCAATACTTACAAGTCATGCATGGGCACGACCATCCGAGTCTGCGTACGCCGAATACCCTGCAGGCGCTCGCCGCGCTGGTAGATGCGGGATTGGTCACGCGCACCGATGGAGCAGGCCTTCGTAAAGCCTACATCTTCATCCGGATGTTGGTCGATGGATTGCGCATGGTCAGGGGAAACACCAAGGATCTTGTGCTTCCTCCGTACGATTCAGAAGAGTTTGTCAGTCTTGCCCGCAGGGTCGGCTATACGAAAGACGACTGGAAGGCCGGCGCCCGCGATTTGCAGGCGGACATCGAACAGCATATGACCCTCACGAAGCAGTTCTTCGAACGGACGTTCGGAGCATTGTGAGGGGAGCAGCCAGGTGTCCTCCTTGCTCGCAGAACGCGCACGATCAGAATGTGCTCGTTCCATGCGCGCAGTCGAGGACAGCCTTGGCCGCTCCCCTAAAGAGAGGTTTAGGAAAGGAACAAGGACTCGCTCGACGGGCGCAGTAGGACCGACGCGGGTGCCATTCCCTGGAAAGTGAAATAAGAAAGCTTGGAGGGATCATATAGATAGGTGAGAACTTGTCCGACGCCCCTAACGCCTTACCCTTCACCCCTTACGTCTCACTTCTTATCGGTTAGCTGTAACGGCAAGACGGAACCCCAATGCATGCAGTAACGCATCGAGGCTCTTCAGCTCAGGGTTCCCACGCTCCGACAGCATCTTATAAAGACTTTCGCGATTGAGCTTCGTTTTATCGGCGAGTTGCGCTACTCCCCCCTGAGCCTCGGCCACGTTTCTCAGCGCGACCAAGAACAGCTCCGGATCATCTTCTTCTAACGCCGCATTCAGATACTCTTCTGCCTCGCGGGGATCGCGCAAGTTCTCGATCAGCTCCGCGTGATAGGCTTTACTCTTGCTCATGATCGCCTCCTGTAATCGTTCCGGTCTCGATCCAACCGCACCCGAATCTTGTCTCGGACCTTGAGATCGCGCAACGAGGCGTTGCTTAACCTAAGCTGCGCGGTTGGTCTTGGGTCCAGACTCCAAGATAATATCGAGCCGCCCACCGCAGGCGTGAACGATGCGCTGAAGCGTGCGAAGCTCATAACGATCGTACTCCGCATTTTCGTAGCGGCTGATGGCAGAAGCTGTGGTCTTCGCTCGCTGCGCTACCTGTGCCTGGGTCAACCCCGCCTCTTGGCGTAGCCGAGAGAGCTGTTCGCCGATTGCCAATTTTTGTAATTCTTCTTCAAAACCCTTGCGGAATTTTGGACTCGCCAGCTTTCTGTCCAGCCACCCTTTGCCCGTTCTCGCAGCTTTAACTTTCATGCTTCACTCTCCCTTCAAAGTCTTTCTTGCAGGCTTCGGCTCGGTCTATTTCTCGTTTGGGAGTTTTGTCGCCGGCCTTCCTGAATCCATGCGTGATGATCAGTCTTCGACCAACGAAAAAGAAGCACAGGATTCGATCGGCCTCGACCTTGAACTCAAAGATCTGGTCCGTTTCGGTCAAATGCTTGAACTTGCGCTCATTCCAGATCTTACCCGTGTCTCCCATGCGCGCAAACAGCGCGGCAAACTTCTGCTGACCTGTGAGAGGAAGTTGTTCGAGCCATGCTTCTGCCGGCGCAGCCCCACTCGGAGCGACGTAGAACTCGATTCGGAACGCCACACCGTCATAGACCAGTCGACTTGAGGATAGCTTGCTCGATGGATCTGCAATTCTCCCTCTTTGGATAACATAGCATATATGCTACTAAGTGAACAATTCAGGCGAACGGAGCGATCATCTCACCCGCCCACCTAAACTGGTGGGCTACACAAGCGAGAAATAAAACGGCGTCCGCCTCCCACCTACGGAAGACAGACGCCGTTGCTCATTTGTCTATGTTGAGAGCCTTACCTAACGAAATCGCGTAGAAACCAGGCGAGGGGCCAGGCTCCTAGACATCGTAATAGAGGACATACTCGTACGGATGCGGCCGCAACCGCATGGGATCGACTTCCCTCTTACGTTTGTAGCTGATCCAGGCCTCGATCAGGTCTTTACTGAATACCCCGCCCTTGAGCAGAAACTGATGGTCCTGTTCGAGGTTGCGCAAGGCTTCGTCAAGACTGCCGGGCATCGTGCGGATGGCCGCTGCTTCCTCCGGCTCAAGATCGTACAGATCCTTCTCCGCCGGTTCACCCGGATTAATCTTATTCTCGATCCCGTCCAACCCCGCCATGAGCATGGCGGAAAAGGCGAGGTACGGATTTGCGGTCGGGTCAGGGAAACGCACCTCGATCCGCTTGGCTTTCGGGCTCGGTGAGTACATGGGAATCCTGATACCGGCCGATCGATTCCGGCTGGAATAGGCCAGCAGGACCGGCGCCTCGTATCCTGGCGTAAGCCGTTTATAGGAGTTTGTCGTCGGATTCGTGAAGGCCGCCAAGGCCGGCGCATGCTTCAGGATGCCTCCAATATAGTAGAGACAGAGTTGAGAGATGCCTGCATATTCTTTCCCTGCAAACAGCGGCTTTCCGTCTTTCCAGATACTCTGGTGCGTATGCATGCCGGTTCCGTTGTCCCCGAAGATCGGTTTAGGCATGAACGTGGCTGTTTTGCCATGCCGGCGGGCCACATTCTTGACGATGTACTTGTACATCATCATTTTGTCCGCCGTCTTGACCAGCGAGTCGTAGCGGATATCGATTTCCGCTTGGCCTGCCGTTGCCGTCTCGTGGTGGTGTTTCTCAATGGTAATCCCGACCTTTTGCATCTCCAGGACCATCTCGCTGCGGATATCCTGTTGCGTATCGTGCGGCGGGACCGGAAAGTAGCCTTCCTTGTGACGGATCTTCCCCCCCAAGTTGTGGCCTTCCTGCCCGATGTTCCAGGCGCCCTCTTCGGAATCGATGAAGTAGAAGCCGCTGTGGCCTGTCTGATCGTACCGGACATGATCGAAAATGAAGAATTCCGCCTCGGGTCCCCAGTAAGAAATATCGCCGATCTTCGTGCTCTGGAGATATTTTTCTGCCTTCTGCGCCACAAACCGCGAATCGCGATCGTAGGGCTCGCGCGTAATCGGATCGACAATGTTGCCGACGAGGCTCAATGTCGGAACCGCACAGAACGGATCGATACAGACATCGGACGGATCGGGGATCATCAGCAGATCGCTATCGTTGATCGCTTTCCACCCCCGGATCGACGAACCGTCCAACCCGGACCCGTCCTTGAACAGCCCCTCCGTCAGCTCTTCTACGGGAATCGAGAAGTGCTGCCAGGTGCCGATCAGGTCCACAAACTTCAAGTCCACCATCTGGACTTTATGCTTTTTCGCAAACTCCAATACCTCGCGAGGACTCATTCCGACTCTCCTCCTTGTCACATCCGACTTATAATGCAGATCCTGCAGATACGCCTTCCGACGCACCGGCTTGCTGGCCCATGAACAGATCGATATCCTGTTTGATCGTCGAGCGGATTGCCTCCAGCCGAGCCTGGTCCTCGACTTTTCCTCCATGCTGGTCCGTCACGTAGAACACATCGACGACCTCATGTCTGCCGCCGGTACGCAGGGACTGTTGTATATCGTCATCCAGCCTAGTCGAGATCCTGGCCGATTGCACCGACAGACCCAGCCGGAAGATAGCATCGGTAATAATATACAACAGTCCCTGCGTATCGGCGGCAAACACATCGATGACCGTGAACCGGTCGCTGATCTTGTTATCGATCAGCACCTCGCTCACATGGCGTTCGGCAGATGGCTGGCTCGCAGAGAACAAACGGATCTTCCTGCTTCTCAACTGCTCGACCGACTCCGTTCCCTTCAGCACCCGAACGATCGTCTCAGCTACGTCGGCCAGGCGCTCAACCGGAGGGGCGCCGGCAAAATCAGGATCGGAGGCCTGGAAGGTGTTGACCACAACCCCGTCATTTCTAGTGATGATCTGCGCATCGAAAATCTCAAGCCCCTGGGCCGCCATCACGCCGGCCGTTTTTGAAAAGATGCCGGGGGTAAGATTATCGTGGGTGATCACCGTGAATTCGCATGTGCCGAGGTCCTCGTTGAAGATGCCCTCAACCAGCGCATCCCCTGCCTGCAACTTTGCGATCGCTTCCAGATGGGCTGCGATACGCTTCGGCTGTGTCCCGTGCAGGTAGCGCAAGGGAAACCGGTCCAGTTGCGATTCGATCCAGCCGAGCCCCCCGACCACTAACGTCTTAAACTCTTGCGCCACCTCACGGGTCAGACGCTTGAGACTATTTGGACCGGCCATCTTATCGTCCTGCTCACCGGATAGCGTTCGAAGCGTGCGCAGATAGAGTTCGATGAGCAAGGACTCTTTCCACTTTGTCAACACGCCAGGCCCTACTGCCGCAATATCGGCCGCAGTCAAGATCAACATCATGCGGAGCACCTCAGGCGTGACCACCTCCTGGGCAAAGGGCACGAGGACTTTCTCGTCATAGGGGTCACGACGGAACGCCGTGTGCGACATGATCAGATGCCGGTGTACGAGAAACATCAGCGTTCTGCTTTCTTGTTGATCACAGCCAAGTCGAGCCGCTGTCTCCTCCGCAATCGCTTTGCCCACTTCGCAATGGTCCTCTTTCCGTCCTTTCCCTAAATCATGCAACAGAATCGCCAGGTGTAAGAGATCCTTCCGCTTGATCTCCTGATAGACCACCCCCATGATGCCCGGTTCCATGGCGAGCGCTTCGGCCTTGGCCACAGCCAACAGGGTATGCTCATCGACCGTATACTTGTGATACTGGTTGAACTGCATCAGGCCCCGGAGCGTGGCAAAGACCGGAAGAAGCTTCTCCAGCAAATGAGCGCGATGCATTGCTTCAAGCGTGGCGGCTACCGCTCCCGGTCCTGCAAGAATCTTCAGAAAGACCCGGCTGGCCTCAGGGGTCCGGAAGGCCTCACTCGACACGCTATCCATGTGGCTGTGAATCTCATCCACCAGATCGGCCTCGATCTTCAGCCGCCTGGATCCTGCCATTTCGAACAGCCGGAGGAGTAAGTCAGGACTATCCAGCACCCGCGCCCGCAGCTCAGAAGGAACAGTCAGACGCCGACCGGTTACTGAGAAATAGCCATCCACGAGCTCGGACGGCACGGCGCGAGACGATCGGCGCTTGGCAGTCACGGCTTGGCAACGGTCTACAAACCGGAGCAGGGTTTCATGGAGTCCTACCGTATGCCGGTAGTACTGCTGCATGAACTGCTCCACCCCCAGGAGGTTGGGGCGATCCTCGTATCCGAACAGGGAGGCCAGCCTGACCTGCTCATCGAACGACAAAATTTCCTGCGCCCTCCCAGCTCCGACATGCAGAAACGCCCTGACACGCCACAGAAAATCACGGGCCTCCGTCACTGAAAGAAAATCCTGTCTGGAGAGAAGGCTGCGATCCGCCAAATCTTGTAGCGTAGAGGCCTGGAACCGGGCCATACCGGCCCACCGGAGCAGATGGAAATCTCGTAGTGCTCCCTTGCTCTTCTTGACGTTGGGCTCCAGGAGGTAGATCGTCTGCCCAAACTTGATATATTCACGTTGCCGCTCTTCCTTCTTCTGCTCGATAAAGCGCCCGGCTCCACGGCCAATCACTTCCTTGGCATAGAGGCGATGGAACTTCTGGAACAGATTCGGGCTTCCGGCCAGGAACCTGGCTGTCATCATCGCGGTACGGATCGAGAGATCCTGTCCCGCCAGCTCGACACAATCATGCGTCGTCCTCATGCTGTGGCCGACCTGGAATCCGAGATTCCACAGATGGTGCAGTACCTCGCGGAACAGCGCCGGCGCCGCCTCTCCCGCTTCCTCGCTGTAGAGGAACATGATATCGATGTCAGAATAAGGAGCGAGTTCACGCTGGCCATAGCCTCCTAGCGCGACGAGGCAGCAATGCTGCGCCCCTGCAACCTGCGCCCCCTCCCCGGCCTGCTTCATGGCACTCCGATACCGGTCTCTCACCAGCCCGTCCACGAACTCAGTCAGGGCCGCCATCACCTCAGCAGCTGTGGCTCCGTCCAAGAGCCGCTGCTTGATGGCCTGCCTGTGCCAAGCCAGGGCGGAGACCGGCCCGGTCTCCGCCCCTGGCACAAGCTCAGCCGACATCCCATTGTTCGGCGTCAATGTCACAGGGCGCTTTCCCCCATCTCACCGGTCCTGATCCGCACCACGTTGCTGATATCCGACACGAAGATCTTCCCATCCCCAACCGTGCCGGTCTTCGCAGCGCGCGTAATGGCTTCGATCACACGCGTCGCCTCCTTATCTCCGACATAGACCTCGATCTTGATCTTAGGCAGGAAGTCGGTCGTATATTCAGCGCCGCGGTAGGTTTCCTTACTCCCCTTCTGGCGTCCGAATCCCTTGACTTCCGTCACGGTCATTCCCTGTATACCTATTTCCACCAACGCATCTTTGACTTCATCCAACTTGAACGGCTTGATTACGGCTTCAATCATCTTCATGTCGACACCTCCCTCATCGGTTACCCGCGACGCTGCCCGTACTGCGTCGCGGGAACTGCCAGCACGATTGTTTCGTCGATTGTACCATAGGCCCTGTATTATACGTGATAGGCCTTCTCACCGTGCTGACTGACATCCAAGCCTTCTTGCTCTTCATCTTTC
>JANOOS010000191.1:0-5849 GCA_031421455.1 Nitrospira sp. | reverse complement strand
CATGCACTCCCTCCGTTGAGCCGAACGACGGAGCAGCGGCCGAAATACGAATATCGTAATTTCTCAGGCATGGCACGGCCAAGCCAATTACGTGATGATTGCGGCCCAGAGCTTCACGACGACCCAAAGGACTGCGGCAATGGCGAGCACCAAAAGCACAACGGTGCCGCCGATGATACCAGCCACATACAGCCTGGCCTGCTGCGTTTCTTGATAGGGTTGGGTCGCAGCCCGCCGTAGCAGTTCGGCATTTCTCGCATGACTCCGGAACCATATGGAGAAGAGATCGCCGAGAATGGGAATCGCGCCGATGGTTCCATTGATGAGGAGGTTCAGACTCATCCGCGTAATGACGATCTGGGGCACGCGAAGCCGCGCAGCCAAGATCAGGATGACGGCTCCGATAAGATTGGCGATCATATCGCCGATTCCAGGAATCAATCCCAGCAACGGATCGAGTCCCACATAGAATGGCGTGCCGGGAATCTTGACTGTGGTATCCAGAATCTTGGCCAAGAATTCAGCCGTGGCCACCATCGCTTTTCGCTGAGAATCGGAAGATGAAGACTTTGGGTGGAGACGAGAAACCTGATCAGCCACGATATGAACGAGCGACATGTTCTTTGAGCCAACAGCGATCCATCATGACGAGCAGGGCGGGAGTTGCAAAACTACGTGATGAGCCTGGATGTGGCATCCTGATAAAGCAGGTTAAGGTTAAGGTCAAGGCTGAGGTTGAGATAACTTACGCTCAGTCGTTCTCGACCTTAACCTCAGCCTCGGCCTTGATCGAAGAACAGTCGGATATCTTCGGAAGGTGCACAGCCGACAAGGAGATAATGATCTGGTGAGACGATAAGTGGAACCCCAGCCTGGCCTGTGACGTGCCAGGCCGACTCCCACTCTTGAGCCACCTGGCGATCCTCGCCATTGATCGTACCGACATTCTCCGGTGAGCCTCCTACCTGCTCGACCAATTTCCTGAGCACCTCCGGGTCGGAGATATCCCTGCCCTCACACCAGAAGGCCCGATAGGTCTCGCGCACAAAATCCATCGCATGCGATAGATCATGTCGTAGAAGCGCCACTGCTTGTTCAATCGCCGGCCTCGTATTGGGTTTGCCAGGAGGAAGCGCAATGGGTAGCCCTGGCGCCAACCGCTGCACGACCGATACTTCGTGGCGCAGTTCAGCCCCCAACGAACCTTGCCACGGTTTCATTGGGCGAGGCAGATGCGAGGCATGCTGCACACCTCGCCATTCACAACGCGCAATCAAGTCCATCTCGTGCAACCGCTCGTGCATCGCATAACAGAATGGACAGTTGAAGTCGCTATAAAGAAAGTTTCGCTTCTCAATCACTCTGCCTATTCTCCCCCGAAGCCGGCCCTGCACGTAGCGTCTTGCATTGATCGCGAACAGAGAGGCTCGAACGATATCCACTATCGTGACTGGCTGTCAAGCTTCCGCCTATGAATAACCCTGCAAGGGAAAACAGATTGTCAGCAGATGACTATCGCGGTGATTGAGCAGGACGCACGTCGGGCTATGCGAGGAGGCGCTCCAGTTTTGCACGGAGGGTTGGGACGGTTATTGGCTTCGTTACGACGTCATCCATTCCGGCTTGCCGGCATTTCTGTTCATCCTCCGATGACGCGTGCCCGGTGAGGGCAATGATAGGCAGATGTCTTGTCGTGGTTTGTTCCTGTCGTCTGATCTCTTGCGTGGCTTCATACCCATCCATCTCCGGCATTTCACAATCCATCAGCACGGCATCATAGGTGGCGTGGGCAATGGAATTCACAGCCTCCCGCCCGTTCCGGGCTACCTCCACCTGATATCCAAGCTTCTGCAGAAATTTGCACGCCACAACCTGATTGATTTCATTATCGTCTACGACCAGAATCCGGAGCGGAGTGGTGCGGTTCGCCATCACTGCAATAGACGGCTTCACCGCATGAGCAGAAACCGTGCGCTGAATCGAAGGCAACAGGCTTGTGAAATACGTAAAGGAACTGCCCTTTTCTGGCGTACTCTCCACCATCATGGCTCCCCCCATGAGCTCAACCAGTTGGCAACAGATCATCAAGCCCAGCCCGGTTCCCCCGTATCGCCTGGCTGTCGATTCCTCTGCCTGAGCATAAGCTCCGAATAATCGCGTTTGCTGATCCGCAGTGATGCCGATACCTGTGTCCTTCACCGTCCACTGGAGAACCACGGCGTCGGAATTGTCCTGATTAGACGGCATTGTCTTTACGGATATGTGAATCCCGCCCCGCTCGGTAAACTTGACGGCATTACCAACCAGATTAAACAGAATTTGCCGCAGGCGAACTGGATCACCGCGTAACACGGCGGGGATGTCCGGCGCCACTTCAACCTGAACGAGTAACCCTTTCTTCTTCGCCGTTTCCGACGTCAGCGTGATGACGTCCGCAATGAGAGGAATGATCTCAACGTCGGCAACTTCCAATGACATCTTTCCTGCTTCGATCTTCGAGAAATCAAGGATATCGTTCACGAGCACTAAGAGCGATTCAGCCGACCGGTGCATGGTTTCCAGTAACTGCCGCTGCGGGTCAGTGAGAGCAGTATCCTGAAGCAGTTGCGTGCATCCCAGCACGCCGTTCATCGGGGTGCGCAATTCGTGACTCATCGTGGCCAGGAAGATTGCCTTCGCACGGGCCGACTCTTCTGCTGCTTCTTTCGCTCGGCGCAATTCCACGTCTGCGGTAATATCGGTTCCATAGGCTCTGACCTGTTTCAACTCCCCTAACGGAAAGAAGGACCAGGCCAGCACACGGTCTTCAACGCGATGTTCCAATCGAATGGTGGGATGCTGCGACTCAAGACAGTGCTTCAGCACATCCGACAAGTTTGGCGGGAATACGGCTTCCACCCGCCCCTGGATGGAGGTACCGTAATTGAGGAGTTCTACCATAGCGGTATTGGCATAGAGCATGATGCCGGCTTCATCAAACTCGACAATGGGATTCGGCGCATCCTCCGAAAGCCTGGCTACCCGTTGAACATCCCGCTCCGCTTCCCGTTCCACCGTCAGGTCACGACAGACAACAAGAGCCCCAACAGGCTCCATGCCTTGATACCTGGGCCAGAACGTCGCCGCGATCTCAATCCCGGTACCATTGGCTCGGATCCATTGATGGGACGATACCATTGTGACTTCACCGGTTCGTACGGTGTGCTCCAAGGGACAACCGCGATGGCTGCCCTCCTTTGAGGAAAGACAGCCAACCAACTCGTGAAACACTGAGCCGATGACGTCCTGATGACGGCCCACGAGCTGCTGCGCCACGGGGTTGAGAGACAGGATCCGTCCATCTCGATCCGTCACAAACATCGCTTCTCCGGATGACTCGAGAATGAGAAACGTATCCTCACGAGTGGGCAACCAGGACAGGTTTCCTTTTGGGGCTGGATCGGAAGTGGAACTGAGGGACAGGCTCATGCGGCCACCTGTCTGAGAACATCTTCGACATCGAGACCTTCTCGAACCGCATTCCGAACATCACGAATCGTCCGCCCTCCCTCTGGTTCATGCACTAAATCCAAGGGAACTGGTGGAACACATGTCTTGCCGGATTGGTCTCTGCAGATATACAGAAGAGGCAGGTGGGCTTTCCCCGGCGCAATGGCACCGACAACAGCCAGCTCCCCGGAACTCAGGGCCACCACACTGTACAACGGATACACGCCGATCGCTCGAATCAAGTACGACACAACCCGCGAGAGCGCTTCATTGGATTGATGCCGTTGGTAGAGCTGTGTCAGCGCCTGATTGGAAGACATCGGAGTGAAACCGGTCTGTCCGGTAACAAGCTCATCATACTGGTCGATGATTCCAATCAGTCTGGCAGATTCCTGATGGGCCGCTGGTATCTCCCCTGTCTGTTCAGTCTGCATGGTCAGATGATGATGACCCCTCACAATGGCGAGAACAGCCTGGTCGCACGATCCGCTCTTTTCGAGGATTGTGCCCCCTTGAGTCGTGTGGCTCTCGTACAGAGCCTGTTGAGCCGGCGACATCGTACTCGGTCGCTTCACAATATTCTGGGGTAAACGCGTGAGTCCGATGTCATGCAGCAATCCCCCGATCCCCAGCTGCTGCAACCGTTCACGAGAATAGTTCAGGGCCTGCCCAAGCATCACGGAAAGAGTACACACTGTCAGACCATGCTCGTGAAGGGTTGGATCTGGCTGTCGCAATCCTAGCACTGCATAACAGGCGGCCTGCGCATCAAGAATGTCGCCAACAACCTCGTCAGCGAACTGGCAGGCAGCATCATACTGTACAAGCCCGGTTTTGCGCGTCTGCTCAAACAGGTCATTCAGACGGTTTACAAATTCGACACGCCGCTGCTTTGCCTTTGAAAGACTCTCCGCTAGCATGACCGCAGGGGGTGGCAAAGATGGTGCTCCGGAAGGAGCAGCGGGATGGAATGGCGTGGGGCTTTCGACAAGAACAGTCTCGACCAACGCTGAACGAGAGATTTCATGGTCAACAACATCCAGCCCCTGCTCTGTGTCGATTGTCACCTCGGTAATTCCGGCACGCCGAAGGGCCTCGATTTCCGATTGATCCTTGATCTTGAACTTATGGCGAAGAAACGGCGTCTGCAACCACGATCGGTTTACGCCAATCAGGTACATGCCAACCACGAGACGCGTAAGGGGAATGTTCCGTTCGGCCACGGATCAGATCCTCAAGAGCAGTAAAGTAAGGACATTCAGCCCTACTCTATCGGTATGTATTCGTAATTCTTCAGCCCAGGTCTGGAATATCTATTCTTCGATAGTGTTCATTGTGGCCGATTCTCACACCACCTTCTCCCAAACCATGAAGCTAATCATCAATCAAGTTCCTCATTCACCTGACCGATATGTAAGCCGACAGGGCGCAACAGGCTATCTCACCAAGTCGTTGGAGGCGAAGCCTGACAAAGAACCCCTCTGGAGGTACCTGATGATCGGCGCAATTCACTCCGCCCTCTCTGGCCTCACCGCATTTTCAAAACAGATCGAAGTCACCGCTCACAATGTGGCCAACATCAGTACCGACGGATTCAAGAAATCTCACGTGGAGTTTGTCTCAGTGGAAACCGGGGGCGTGCTCCCTGTCGTTCGAAAAGACGACTCCGCCGGTCCTACGGTCCTACGCGATAGCAGCTATGGTCCAACCCAGGTGGAATTGTCGAACGTCGATCTCGGTGAGGAAGCTGTCAATCAAATCATCGGTCAGCGAATGTTCGAAGCCAACATCCAAGCCCTAAAAACTGCGAACGACATGCTGGGTAGCATCCTGGATATCAACAAATAGCTCCCTCTTCCAATCAACAAAAAGCGCGCAGGGGAAAAGTATCTCGCGTAGCATTCCGCTCAGACAGTATGGTATGTCGAGCCCATGGCTGGCCCACGCGTTCTGCTCTTCACCCCTCCGCTCACTCAGTTGAATACGCCTTACCCATCCACCGCCTATCTCACAGGGTTTCTCCGTGGTCGCGGGATTGAAGCTTCTCAAGCTGATCTCGGCATCGAGATGGTGCTCCGGCTCTTTTGTCGATCCGGGCTCCAGACGCTATTTGAGCTGGTGCGAGCAAGCAAAGATGAATTGCCAGGTGAGGCCAGACAGATGTTGGCGGTCGAGCAGGCTTATCTGAATGCCATCGACCCGGTCGTTGAATTTCTCCAGGGGCGCAATCCTTCTTTAGCTTTGCTCCTCGCCCGTCCAGGATTTCTACCCCAAGGCCCCCGGTTTGCCGGCCATAGAGGAAACACAACTTCATTTCGTGCCTTATCGGAACAGGATCGTGCCAAACGGTTCGCCACCTT
>JANOOS010000190.1:0-3168 GCA_031421455.1 Nitrospira sp. | reverse complement strand
TCGCGCGCCACGCAGCCGAGGTCGCGGGTTGACGGTCACTAAACAACGGGTTCCCAGTCGTTTGGCAAAACGCCGGCTGGGTGATCGGCTCAAGAACGATACGGCGACGTTCAATCAGGGCAACTTGGCCGACAAGTTCCGTAAGGAGGGGTATGACGAGTTGCCGCTGGATGAACTCCAGGATCGGCTCTCGAAAATGTCAGGCCCATTAGCTGCCATCATTCTGAAGGGAAGAGTGTAATCGCATGCCATACTACTATTTCGACTCAACAGCTCTGGTGAAGCGGTACAGCATGGAGCGCGGCACGCGCATCATCAGCAGGCTCATGGTGAAGCGGAGCAAAGTGGCGATTCTGCCGACGTGGTCTGTTATCGACTTTTATACGGCCTTCGCAAATCGAGCCCACGCTGGGGAGATCACCCGTGATGATTGTTACTCGGTGATTCATAAGTTCGAGCGGGAATCGCAGGAGGGACTCTATCAGTTCATTGCCCCGACGATGCAGACGTACTTAGCGACGAAAGAACTGGCATTGGAGTTTCCTGCGCTTCGAACGCCACAGGTCTTGCATTTGGCGCTGGCATTGGAGCTCAAGCCTTTGCGGCTGACCGTCGTCAGCGCCGATGCGCAATTGCTGACAGCCTGTCTTTCGGCGGGCCTGCATACTGTTAATCCGGAAGATGACTAGTGCGGGGAAGCGCTGAGGGCTGAGGGTGCCGAAGGGACAGGTGCCGGCTGCGTTGTAATGATGATCGCTCCTGCACCCTCCAATAATCCCTGCTTGGAGCCCCGACCAGATGGGCGGGGCTCTTTTCTGCTCTCAGGGTCAGTCTGTCTTTACGATACCTGCGCCAAGAGGTTCAGGACTGCTTCATTCCATCCCACCGGGCCAATACCGGGCGCACGTATCATGCCTGATAGGTGAAGATCAGGGTCGTACGAACCGTCCGGTTTCTGCACGAGAATAGGGTAATCCACCATGGCGAGCAGGGGGGCGTCGTTAATGCTGTCCCCGATTCCCACCGTTTCGATCCGTTCCACTTGACCGTTCATGCGTTGTTGGCGAAGGTAGCAACGCAGGAGCACGGACGCGGCTTCCCCTTTATTGTTATCTCCCATCAGATGGAATAGCCGCCCTCCCTTTGTCCATCGAAGACCACGGGTGACGATTTGTCGGCAGACCTCTTCGATAAGCCGCTGAGGGCCTTGCAGCAGATAGGGCTCATCGTATTCCCGCTGCTTGGCCAGGACCGCGTCGGCGTGCGGGAGCCCGGTCACCTGCATGATGGCTTCGACCGACAGATCTCCAAAGCCTTGCAACGGCGTTTCCACCGCATCTTCGATTTGTTTCAGGACCTCACGCAGCATGTGGTAGGGAAGGCCTAATTCAATCACCTGGTAGGGCGATCTGGTTCGCATGCGTTCGAAGGGAAAGTCGAAGAGGCCATGAGGGATAAACACGGCGCCGCCGTTTTCGACGATGAACGGGTCATGATGGCCGAGGCGCTGGCGAAGTGGTTCCATTTCCGCGCGCGTTTTACTCGACACTAGTACGAGGGGAATCCCTTGCTCGCGGAGCGCCGTGAGCGCCGGTGTGGCCGCTTCGTAGGAATAGGTCGTCCCATCCAGGAGCGAGCCGTCCAAGTCTGTGAAGACGATCAAGTTGGGCATGGTCGTGTGCTGTTACAAGTGATGGAGATCATCGACTGCGCTGGGTTTGGATCGGCCCCCCAGCCGTCGCTCCAAAACCCCTTTGGCGAGGTCGGTCGCGCCGAGTCCGAAGGCAATGGCTCCGGCCAGCACGATTCCTCCCCAGGTAATGCCGAATCCCACGACCACGATATGCTGGGCAATGCCGAGTTGTTCCAACGCCATGGCGCCCGCTAGGGCTTGGATCCCCCAGCGGGAACAGGTTGCAATGAGTCGGGCAGGAGGCAGTCCGGCGTTGACCGCGGCAATGAGGACAGCCCGGGATACAAAGTTCGAGAGAAAGTATCCGGCTAGGAGAATCACCGCTGCCGTCACCAAATGGGGCACATAGGCCAGCAGTGACTGGGCGAACTGGTTGATCGGAGTCAGGTTCAGGGCTCCCAATGCCGCAATAGAGGCCAGCACAAGCACGGTCCAATAGATGCTGCGACCGACGAGACGAGAGGGATCCGTCTTGACTCCGCCCCGAAGGAGCGCCGCATTCATCCCCAGCCGATCACAGAGGCGGTCGAATCCGATGACGCGCAATAGCCGTTCAACGAAGGAACCGGATGCCCACGCGGTGAAGAGCCCGCCGAGCAGGATAATGCCCATGGCAAGCACATTCGGGAGCACGTTTATGACTTGATGCCCAAGCAATTCCAACGGTTTTAGAAGCGCTTGGTTAATGAAGTTATCCATGATTGCCTCCTGCGTCGATGGTCGCGTGATGCAATAGACCCAGCGTTGCTGGCTGTAGCGCCGGCGGTTGCCAACGTTCAACCAGATAGGGCTTCATGCGTTCGAACGTGTGGCACAAGGCTTCGATCTTCTGTTCCGCTTCCGTCGACGTGAGGCCTTGGGTGGCATGGACGAACGAGGCGGTCCGGCCTAAATACAGAGGGGTTAGGGCTTTGAGGAGGTGATCGCGTGGCATGATTCGTTTGCGGTACGCGGTCGCCGCATCGTAGACGATCCGGACCCATAACTCATCGGGGATACGACAGTCGGCGTCGGATGTCCCCTGGGTGTCTCGCAATTGAATGAACGTGTCGTCTGTCAGAATCTGCCGCCAGATGGGTTCAAGATCGGTGAGGCCCTGTCGAAAGTGCGACACCATCCGTTCCATGTTGACATGAACCGGTTCGACCCCAACCTCGTAGGGAAATCCAAAGAGTGGAACCGGCTGCGATCCCTCTTGGCGAGACCAGAGGTCTTCATGTTGTTCCATGAGGGCAAAGAGCGCTCCCATCACTTGCATCAACATGGCCGATAGGTCGGCAGCAGGATCTTTTGGATTATGGATTTTTGCGCCGAGAAAGCTTTGGCATACCCGCGCGCCGCTGGCAATGGCTTCCGTCGTCATCCAGATGTCGATGCCGAACCGTGCCACTTCAGATTCCCAAACATGCTGGTCGAGATAGTGTGCCGCGAGGGCGCCTGAAAAACCGAACTCCCCACCGATAGGCTGGCGGATC
>JANOOS010000189.1:0-5007 GCA_031421455.1 Nitrospira sp. | reverse complement strand
TACGATCCGGCCTATGGGGCGAGACCCTTAAAGCGATTGATCCAACAAGAAATTGAAACACCGATGGCGCGTCAGCTGGTCAAGGGAGAATTGCGTGATGGAGACACGGTAACCGTAGAACTGAAAGACCAGCAGATCGTCATCGTGCCAACGGTCTCCGGATAACCGGTCTTTTTGGTCTATTCGGTCTGTCTTGTGTGTTTGGTCTGACAAGACTAACCCAGCGAACCAGATAGACCAGACAGACCAAATAGACCAGATGAACAGGGTTCTTCAGCCCAGGACGACCGACCCGCCTTTCACATCTTGCGTCGTGCCGCTGGCGCGCAACTTATCGATTCTCCATTCGACGGGAGACACCTGGAACACATGGCCTTTGATCGTATGGAACTCCCCTTTCGTGAAGGCCACCACGTCAGGCGCCTTGACTGACATCTGTAAGATCACGGTTCCCGAAGCCAAATGTGTGAGCAGTAGACTCTTCGGAGTCCTCGTCACGTCGTAGGCGCGTTTCTCGTTAATCATCAAGGTGCTATCGTTGAGCTTGGCCGTCACTTTCCCTTCCGCATTGAACAAGGCAAAGTTCACGAGCAGGGCTCCCGTGGTTGGCTTCAGTACCACCTCAATCTGTGGGACACCCTCAACTTCAATCGTACCGTCGGTGTTGCGGTAAAGATTCGAGCCCACTTCCACATCCATGTATGGCCTCATTTCATTCTACTGTGAGTATGGTTCATTACGACTTCTTAATGCGATCCAGAATCAACGCGATACATCCGCCGAGCAGCCCCCCTCCCAGGATGGTCGTGAACAGCTCGACCAATTTAAGCCCCCACACAGACCCCTGTGTTTGCATGGCCTCCCGAATGCCGCCCTGCAGCATGATCACGGCCAGTGCCATCGTGGCGCCGACAATGAACCACCAGAGAAAGACTTTTACACTCGGTAACACAGGGAATCCTCAAAACTCCATTCGGCGATCAAGGCTGCGATATTGAATCGCTTCCGCCACATGCAGCAGCTCAATCTTATCAGAGCCTGCAAGATCGGCGATGGTTCTCGCCACACGCACAATACGCCCGTAGGCCCGAGCGGATAATCCGAGTTTCGTCAAGGCCTGTTCCAGCAACTCTTGAGCCGGCGTTTCCAAAGCACAATACCGCTTTAGCAGCCTCGGCTTCAACTGCGCATTCGAGTGAATCCCGTCTTGACGATACCGGAGGCGCTGCCGATCACGCGCCTCCAGGACGCGCGAACGAATCATGGCGGAACTTTCCGGCACAGGACCATGATCGCGCAAGTCTCGCACGGAGACGGGCGGAACTTCGATATGCATATCGATTCGGTCTTGAAGCGGCCCAGACAATTTGGCTCGATAACGGCGAATTTGCTGGGGGCTACAGACACATTCACGCGTGCGATCTCCGTAGTATCCGCAGGGGCAGGGATTCATCGCAGCGATCAACATAAATCGTGCAGGGTAGCGGAGCGAGCCGCTGGCCCTGGTCAGGATCACATACCCGTCCTCCAGCGGTTGCCGCAATCCGTCCAAGACAGGACGTCGAAACTCCGGGGATTCGTCCAAGAATAATACGCCATTGTGCGCCAAGGACACTTCTCCAGGCCGAGGAACTGTTCCGCCTCCGATAAGTCCTGCATCGGAAATACTGTGGTGTGGAGCGCGAAAGGGTCGAACCGTCAGCAGTGGATGATTCGCGGGTAACTGCCCTGATACGCTATGGACCCGGGTCGTCTCGATCGCCTCGTCCGGCTCCATGAGGGGCAGAATCGTCGGCAGACGTTTCGCCAACATCGTCTTGCCGGATCCGGGCGGTCCTACCATCAAGAGATTGTGCCCTCCTGCTGCAGCGATCTCCAGGGCGCGCTTCGCATGGTCCTGTCCCTTCACATCGCCATAGTCGTCATCCTCAACGGGGCGAGTGGTGAAAAATCTATCCCGGTCTACGTGAGCCGGCTCCAGCAACACCGTGCCATTGAGAAATCCCACAGCCTCGGGGAGCGTGTGGAGCGGATAGGCAATCACACCCTGTACCACGGCCGCCTCCAGGCTGTTCTGAGCCGGCAAGAGCAAACTATGGTTGGGCCGGCAGGCAATCCCGATGGATAAGGCGCCGGTAATCGCTTTAATGTGTCCATCCAGTGAGAGCTCACCGACACAAACGCGGCCTTGCACATTTTCGGAAGGAATGACTTCTTCTGCGACAAGAATCCCGATGGCAATGGCTAGATCGAGCCCAGCCCCTTCTTTCTTAATTCCTGCGGGAGCAAGGTTCACGGTGATTCTCTTTACCGGAAAATGGAAACCCGTATTCTTGAGTGCGGAACGGACGCGATCGCGGCTCTCCCTCACGATGGTATCTGGCAGGCCGACAACCGAGAACTGTGGAAGCCCTCCGGTAATATCGACTTCTACATCGATCAAATGCGCATCGATACCGACAATCGCAGCACTGAGAACTTTTGCGAGCATGAGTACTCCAATACAAGGCCTGGAGCTGCTGGATTATAGGAACCGCTATGAATCGTTGCAATCGAAACAATGGAAAATGGCTGGAAAATGGTTCCATTTCGCAGTTGCTCTAGCCCGCATTATTCATGACAGTTCGTCGCGAAATCGCGGAGCCGCGTCGTGAGACCGGTGCGCGGAGGCCAGAGGACTGGCTCTGCCGTCTTCGGCAGCGCCTGTCCCGTTTCCAGGATGGGAACAGGCGCCAAAGTAAGAAGGGCGCCAGTCCCCAACAGTACGTCGAAGGTCAGAGGGGCGAGCCCACCGGCCGAAGGCTTGTCGCAGCAGCGGATCGGCGATTGCAGCAGAAGTGTTCATGAATAATGCGGGCTAGCACCCCCCTCTCCCCTTCTGTATAATCTCCCTCCATGTCTGTCCAGCCTCTCTCCTTACGATCAAGCCGGGCCGTGCTAACCTCACACATCCTGTCACCCGGCCCAATGCCGGTGTGTCTACTCCTTGGTGGTTTGATCATTGGGGCCGCCAATCCGATCTTGGCCCAAATGCCTGGCCGTGCAATCACCCCATCCGGACCAGTTGGAGCAGCGATGGCCGTCCTTGCAACGCTGCAAGATGCCAATGTGCTTCCACCCGAAGGAACTCCCGAAGCGAATCGTGTGATCAAGTCGGTCATCCAATTTCAATCGGTGTTTTTAAAGAGCAGTGATCCGGCTGTGCAAACATTGTTGAGTCACGCATTTGCGGCACAGAAGGGCAGCGATGCAAACGAAGCCGCGTCTCGATTCCGCTCAACAGGCTGGACGTCGAGTACGCTTGAGGCGCTGAGTGAACAGTGGGGCGTTACGGCGATCGATCAGCGAGAGCGGTTGACGCCTGGCTTCGGCCAATTCAACGTCAATCCTGCAGATTTTGATGTCTTGATGGAGCTTGTTACAAAGGCAAGGACGGCCCTGGAACAACGGGGGCAGAACATGCATCAGGTGTTCGCGCAACGACGGCGGGAGATGCCGGGCAGCACACAATGAAGCTCCCCGCAGCGAGCTGCGGGGTATCTTGCGAAATTCTGCGAAGCCACTACCCTCCTTCGCCAAGGCTACGGAGGGTTCTCCTCGCCTTCATCCCCGTAGCAATCTACGGGGTATTTGGCGAAGGAGAATAACTGCAACAGGGAGGACTCAATGGCAACGAAAGCTTATATCCTAATCAAGGTCAAGGCCGGGAAAACAAAAGATGTGCTACAAACACTTAAGCGCCTTGCCGGCGTCGAACAGGCCCACTCCTGCTTCGGACGGCCTGACATCATTCTGTTCATCGCGGTCTCGGACGAGCGGGCCCTCTCGGATGTGGTGATTACAAAAATCCATCAAGTCGAGGGAGTGGAAGAAACAGATACGCATATCGTCGCCGATGCCTAGCCCCTCCGGAAGGTTAAGGCTGAGAAAAGTTCTGATCCTCACTCAGCCTTAACCTTGACCTCAGCCTCGCTCTCGTTGTTGAGGTCTACTCGCGCAAGGACGAGACGAAAACGCTGGCTCCGCCAAGCTCTGCCGAACGGTAACAGGCGTCGGCCACCTCGACGGCCCGACATCCATCACGCCCGGTAATAGGCGGCGGGTTGTTCGTTTCAATAGCATGGGCAAAGGCGCGGAGCGTGGCAAGAATCGTCTGCTGCGGCTGGACGGCCCATTCCACAGGAGCGGTATCACCAATGACCTCGCTCACCCGCTGATGAAACCAATCAGCAGTGATCTGCCCCTTGGTTCCCACCCACTCCGTTCGCGCAACCCGCCCCGCTTCGACTCGTGCAATGTCCAGGATGCATCGAAGGCCGCTTGTAGTCTGTGCCTGCACAATCGCCATCGTCTCCGGCGCCACGCTCGGAAGCTGGTCCAACTCGCAGCGGACGGCGACCACCTCCTCGCCGGTGAGAAAGGGCACCAGATCCAAGAGATGAACCCCAAATTCCAAGAGTGCTCCGCGCTGACCTGGCATCGGTGACCGAACCTGGGCACTGGCTTTCGTTTCAATCCGGCTGGTGAAAGTGGCGTACCGGAACTGGCCGATCTCCGGCAAATGTTCTTTCAAAAGAAGAATTGCTGAATCGAAACGCAAGGTCTGTGCGGTCATCAGCAATACTCCTGCCTCTTCTGCTGCCGCCACCATCATTCGTGCTTCACGGCCTGTCGGCGCTAACGGCTTTTCAATGAGGATCGGCTTCCGCTCCTTCACAGCTTCTAGACAGATCTCTAGACAAAGCGCCGGAGGGGTCACCACTACGACGGCCTCTACTCTCGGATCCGCGATCAAGGCGCGATAGTCCCCATAGACAGGGATGTCCGTCGTCGAGAGCGAAGGTAGTCTCTCCCCGATCCGTTTCCGGCAGAGGGCGGCAAGGCTCACCCCAGGCAGATCATGCAGCAGGTGCTGGATATACCGGCTGCCATGCCGGCCGGTACCGATGAGACCGATTCTAAGCGGCATAGTCGTCACATCCATCGTGAAGAGGAGAGAACTGTATT
>JANOOS010000188.1:0-8878 GCA_031421455.1 Nitrospira sp. | reverse complement strand
CCTGCTTTGCCACCCATGATTGTTCAAACGGCTCAAAGGTCACATTACTGCTCCTCATTGAATCCACTGCTATCGCTGCCACCCACGCTCCTGCGAAGCAACCTTGGAGCAGGAGGGATCCGGTCACAATCAGACTGAGGGTGATGACACGCCTACAATTCCTCCGGCTACCGCTTTGGGCCATCCCTAGATCGCAGGCTTTTGTCATAGAGCCGAGTTTCATAAAGAGATGCTTCCGCAAGAGAAATGCCTTACTAAAGCGAGCCTCGCACGGCACCTCCAACCTGTCGAGTTCTTTACTGTTATCGGCAGACCAGTGGAAATAGGACCTGCCAATCGTGCTGAATCAAAAGTATGAAAGAGCCAGTTCGACGGACAGGATTGAACGGGACGGAGAAGAGCCAGTGGGACAGCAGGAGAACGGGGGCAGAACTGAAACTCCCATTGAGCCGGTCTTGGTGTCGCAGCAAGGGACCGGTGCCCGTGGATATCATTGGACCAACTGACACCACTCCCGGTTAAGCCATCGCATTACGCGACGCGACGGAGCCGCGGCACTACCGTTTTTCTCTCGATCAATTGTGTCGCTCCCGACTGTTGGATCATGCGATGTTTCTGAATGAGCGGATCGACAATGTTCCCACAGGAGACACATCGCCACCCTTTCATCCACATTGGAATACTGCTCTCCCGTATGTCGATCAAATTATCAGCCACCATGAACCCGTCACACCTTACGCAATGCATGGAGCCCTCCTCTCGTTAACCCTGGAGCCCGCAACCACGACGCCACACTTAATCACTTTTTAAGCCTAGCAGACCTTCGGCCAACCGCTTACCGGTCTAATAGAGCAATCGCAATGCCACGGATATCGTTGCGACTGCTTGCGTGTTTTCGCAGTGAATCGTAGAGTGCAGACGAACAACATTCGGCCTCAATCGCTTCCAGGTGTCACACATTGGCCCCATGCGGCAAAAATGATCTGGTTTATGAGTGATAGCCTAAATGGGGAAACTCCCCTGTGGCCGGTTGGAGGCAAATCGTGGCACTGAACGCAACAGAGATTGCGAAGGTGATGGATGAATGTGCTCCGGCCCTAGCCGAAGGCTGGATTCAAAAGATTTACCAGCCGACAGACCGTACCGTGGTGTTGGAGATTCGCACGCCGGGACAGACGCACCGACTCCTCATTTCATGCCATCCTGAAACCTCCCGGATTCACGTCATCACGGCGGCCTTTCAGAATCCACCGTCACCTCCACCTTTCTGTCAATTTCTCCGCGCCCACCTGCAAGGAGCACGCATCGACCAAGTCGAACAGATTCAAGGAGACCGGATCGTTCAGCTTGCACTGACTGCCAAGGAAGGTTCCTGCAAATTGGTTGCAGAACTGACAGGCAAGACCTCGAATCTTCTCGTACTCGACGAGGCTGGCCTAATCCGACGAGACCTGAACGGACTGAAGGATCGTGTGGGGCAGCTCTACCTTCCTCCCGCTCGCCAGCAACGAGAACGAGGCGCTGCCGACCAGTCGCGATTCAGCCGGAACATTTCAGAATCGCCGTTCGCTCTGTCGGCTGCCATCGAAGCCCATTACTTCACGGCGGAAGCTACTTCCGTTGTCGAGACCGTGCGGAACACCAGGGCAGGGATTCTGAGAAAATCCATCAAAAAGCTCCGCCGCCGCATTGAGGCATGGCACGAGGACCTCGCAAAAGCAGAAAAGTACAAGGACTACAATCGCTATGGCGAACTCATCAAAGCGAGCCTCGGTACTATCCGCAAAGGTCAGACTGAAATAGCCGTCGTGGATTATTTCGATGAGGAGCTTCCCACCCTGACGATCCCACTCGACCAAGCCAAAACTCCCCAGGGCAATATGGACGACTACTTCCGAAAACATCGGAAGCAGCTATCTGCGGAGCGGGAGCTGCGGCCACGGATTGAAGAGGGGCAGAAAGAGTTGGAGCCTCTGCGCCAGGAAATGACTGCGATCGAACAGGGAACCTGGCAGCCGCCCGACAAACCTCATCTCACTCCTGTGCGGCCTCTCCCGCGGACAGGCAAGGGGAAGAATCGTCAGGAGCAACGCCAAGGTCCGTTCCGTCGTTTCACTTCAGCAGATGGTTTGGCGATTTATGTCGGAAGAAACGCGCGCGAGAACGATGAATTGACGTTCGGCCTCGCCAAGAGCGACGACCTTTGGCTGCATGCCCGTGGCACACCTGGCTCACATGTCGTGGTCCGCTTAGAGAAAGGAAGCGATCCGCCGCCCGAGACGATACGAGACGCCGCGACCCTGGCGCTGCTCTATAGCGATCTGAAGAAAAGCGGCAAAGGCGACGTCATCTACACGAGACGCAAGTGGGTCAAGAAAGCGAAGGGCCAGGCGCCAGGAGCCGTCATCGTCACCCAGGAGAAATCACTGCATGTGAGTCTGGAAAAGAAACGATTGGATGCGCTCAAGGCCCGATCAGCGCACGAGTAATTGTTCGAATTACCCCCGCCTTTCCACTCATTCCCTTTCCGTCCTACAGGGCCCATATATGAGCCCTCCTCGTCTCTCTCTACTATTTATGCTGTCAGAAACATAGATTATCTCGCCATGGATGCTACCCGGTACTATGCTGCAGAAAGGATACCCACACTATGTCAGGACAGCATAACATTGCGCCTCAATCCCAGTCGCCCACCATCCTGGTGGTCGATGACGAGCCCACCATCACGAAGCTGTGCAAGGAAATACTTCAGCAGGCAGGCTTTTCGGTCCTCGATGCCGATGGCAGTTCAGCGGCACTCAAAATCTGCACACAGCACGAAGGGTCTATCGATCTACTGCTCACAGACCTCATCCTCCCTCCTCCAGGCTTTCAATTGGCCTCAAGCTCCAATCAATTTCCCCATGTACATGGCCACGAGCTGGCCATCCGCGCGCTCCGCATACGGAAAGACCTGCGAATAATCCTCATGTCCGGCAATATCGACAAGGACTTAGCAGGGTACGGCATACGCCTGGGAAGTCTCCCATTTCTCCCCAAACCATTTGAGATCCAAGCCCTGGTGACGCTCGTGCGACAGGTTCTCAAAGCGTCTCCGCCTTCGATCGAGAGTCTGACGGCAGGCCCTCCCGAAACTCCAACGGTCGGGGATGGGTGGGTTGATTAGCTGACGGCAACCATCTCTCGTCCCGCGACAACCGGCCACCCATTTCTGCACCATTTGCAGGCTTACTCCCCAATGCGCACTAGCAATCCCCGCTCCCTGCAAAACTCAAACATCCAATGGAAGACCGCAATGACCACACCGAGAAACACTAGATTGAGACCGGTCGCCCACCCAAGATGGCTAATCGGCTCGGCAGAGGTGTTAAGCACGGCGCGCATCCCTTCAAACACATGGGCTGCCGGATTTGCCCAGGCAATGACCTGCAACCACCCCGGAAGCACTTCCATCGGATAAAATACACAGGAGATCGGCTGAAACAGGAACACCATACTCCAAGCTAAGACTTCAGCCTCCTGGCCAAATCGCATGATGAGGGCCGTAGTCAGCACCCCGATAATCCATCCCGTCATGACGAGATTCAAAACAAAGGGAATGAGCCACAGCCCGATCACGAAAATATTATAAGAGTAGAACAGGCCTGCGCAGACCACCATGACGACAGAGACTGCCATGACTTTGAGAATGCTCATGACCATGGTCGCGGCAAGAAACTCGCTCGGTTTGAGCGGACTGGCGAACAAGTTCATGAGATTTCTCGCCCAAATCTCCTCAAGAAACGAAATAGTAACCCCTTGCTGAGCTCGGAACAGGATATCCCACAGGATCAACGCCCCTATAAAGAACGTCACAGCCCCCGGAATCTGCCCCTGGAATTTCATGAGGTAGACTGTAATGAATCCCCAGATGACGAGGTCTAGAAACGGCCAATAGAAGATCTCCATCATACGCGGCAAGCTGCGCCGGTAGAGGTACAAATACCTCGTCACCAACGCATAGATACGATGCAGTTTCATAGAAATCAGTCTGAAAGTCATCAAGTCAAATGTCGTCAAGTCGCTAAGAAGTCTGAGAACTTTATGACCTGATGACGTTATGACTTTCGACGGTTTTGTTATTTTTCCCGCGCCAACTTCACAAACACTTCCTCTAAATCCGCCTGCCCGAACCGCGCCACAATCTCCTGCGCCGTCCCCTCCGCCACAATCTTTCCCCGCTGGAGAAAGATGATCCGATCCGACATCTCTTCCATCTCGTGCATATTATGCGACGAATAGAGCACGCTCAGTCCCGACGATCGTCGCTACTCTTTGAGGAAACTCCGGATCTTTTGCGCAATATCGGGGTCCAGACTCGCCGTCGGTTCATCGAGAAACAGAATCTTCGGTTCGGTCAAGAACGCCTTGGCTAACCCAAGACGAGTGCTTTGGCCGGAAGAGAGCTTGCGCGTCACTTTATGACGAAACTCCTCCATCTCAAGCCGCTTTACGATGTCGTCGACTCGCTCTTGGGTCTGAGACAGGCCATACAGCCGCGCAATCACCCAGAGGTTCTCTTCGACTGTGAGTGCCTGCGGCAGAGAGACATAGGTTGAAGAAAAATTGACTTGCTGTAGGATCTCTTCGCGGTGAGCCGCCAAGTCGAGCCCAAACATCTGAATGGAGCCGGCGGTCGGTGTCACCACCCCGAGCAACATCTGAATCGTGGTGGTTTTCCCTGCCCCGTTCGGGCCCAACAATCCAAGAATTTCACCCGGCTTGATGTCGAACGAAATGTCGTTGACGGCGACAAACTCGCTGAACCGTTTCACCAGATGTTGGACGCGCAAGACGGGTATGGACATGAGTGATCAGAGATTTAGCAGGATGGTGCGAGCGCGAGCTTTCTGGCGAGAGGCAAGTGGCCAGAGGCTAGGGGGCAACCAGAGCGAATATCTTTCCTCTCGCCTCGTGCCACTAGCCCCTCGCCTGGATTTTTGCGCCTTAGGTTTCCAGCCCCTGGTTAAGACGAGACGGTGATCTTGGGAACTGCTTCATGATCAAGGCAGCCACGCCGACGACATCGTCCAGCCCGAACAGCGGTACGGAGAGATCCACGGGCTTGTCCGATACCACGGCGAGCAGCCCTTCCGTAGAAATAGGAATTTCACCGATCTGCTCACGAACGATGACAATCTTCTGGTACCCTTCGTTTTTCCATCCTTCAGCAATGATCAGGTCATACGTATGATCGAGAAATCGATCCCTCACTTCTTCAACCTTCATCTGTTCGGACACATCGGCAAACATCGCCATGCTCCCCTTGGAGAGCACCATCACGCTGCTGGCGCCGGCCCGCTTGTGGCGCCAGCTATCTTTCCCTTCCGTATCGAGATCAAACCCGTGTCCGGCATGCTTTACTGTCGCTACCTTGTAGCCGGCCCGGACCAACTCAGGAATCACGCGCTCAATCAGCGTGGTTTTTCCGCTGTTCGAGCGACCGACAAAGCAAAGAATAGGTACGGCCATTGGTGGAGATGGTCAATGGTCAATGGTCAATGGCGGACAAAAATGATTCCTGCCATCGACTAGTGACTGATGACCATTGACCTCCCTTCTCTACGAGCAACAGGACGGACGGTTGGGATCGGTGTGATAATGTTCGGAATGGCTGGCCCAGGCTTCTCCGCTCAACAGTTGAACCGAGACCAGATCTCCCTGGTTCACTCGTTCAACTTCGACCGGGATATCGATCAAACAATTGGCTTTCACCATAGAAGTCAATATCCCGGACCCTTGCGCGCCGGTCGTGCGAACCTTGAAGACCCCTTCTTCTCTTGTGAGCACACCGCGTAGAAAGTGACGACGATCCGTCCGTTTGGAGAACTTCTCTTGGAAGATCGCCTGCACGACCGGACGGCCATAGCTCCGGTGCCCGCTCATTTTAAGCATGGCCGGCCGCACCAGCTGTTCGAACGTCACCATGGAAGACACGGGATTCCCGGGCAAACCGAAGGCCAACTTACCCTGAATCTTGCCGAATGCGAGCGGTTGCCCAGGCCTGATCGCCAGTTTCCAAAAGTTCATGTCCGCACCCAGTTCGTGGAAGACTGCCTTCGTAAAATCGTAATCGCCCATCGACACGCCGCCGGATAGCACGAGAATATCCGCCGTCAGTCCATGCGAAATCTTTTCCTTCAACGCAGCTGGAGTATCCCTCGCAATCCCCAGCAATAGGGGAATGCCGCCTGCCTCCTGCACTGCGGCCGCAATCCCATAGCTGTTGGAATTGATGATTTTTTCATCGCTGAACCGCTCGTCCAAATCCGCCAGCTCATCGCCGGTCGAAAGGATCGCCACCCGGGGCCGTTGATAGGCAAAGATGAACGACTTGGCCAGGATCGCCAGCATCCCTGCTTCACCAGGCCGAATCTGAGTCCCTTTTGCGATGATACACTCGCCCTTCTTCACATCTTCGCCTTGCGGCCTGATGTTGGCGCCTTGCTGTTCCGGCTTAAAGACGCGAACAGAATCAGGCGTATGCTCAGTGTCTTCAACCTTCAACACCGTGTCCGCTCCCTTCGGGAGGGGAGCCCCAGTCATGATGCGAATCGCCTGCCCTGTGCCGACGGATTTCGAAGGCATCTTGCCTGCAGCCACATCTTCGATCACTGTGAGCGTGACCGTTTTCTGAATGGCATGTTCCTGCTTGATATCCTCCCACCGCACGGCAAACCCATCCATCGCACTGTTGTCCCAGGGCGGATTATCCCGTTCCGCTATAATGTCCTCCCCGAGGACACGACCAAGCCCATCGAGGATCGAAATCTTTTCCAAGCCCAGAGTCGGCGTGGACTCCAATACAATCCGTTGCGCCTCCTCCAGCTGCGTGAGCCCTTCTGTCGCCGGTGTGGCTTTCACGGTCTCTCCTTCATCAATGCGCCTGCGGGGACGCGATCTTCACAAGCGATCCGCGCTTCTTGCAGAACGCTTCGACCTTATTGGCAATCTCGTGATAACACTCGGCCGTCGGCGAGTCAGAATTGAACATCGCAAAGGGCTCACCGGCATCGGACTGGATCACGACATCGGGATCGAGCGGGATGCGCCCGAGGAAGGGCACGCCCATGTCGATCGCGGAGGCCTCCCCGCCGCCTTTACGGAATACCTCGATATGGTTGTGACAATGGGGACATTCCAGCCCGCTCATGTTCTCGATAATCCCAATGATCGGGACTTCGCTGTCCTTGCAGAACGTCACCGACTTGCGGGAATCCAGCAAGGCCACTTCCTGCGGCGTCGTCACGATGACCGCGCCGCTGACATTCCCGAGCAAATCGATGGTCGTCACCGATTCGTTGCCGGTTCCCGGAGGCAAATCGACAAATAAAAAATTAAGATCCTGCCACTCGACCCCGCCCAACAGTTGGTTGATGAACTCATACTTGTACGCATCGCGCCAGATGATCGGATCGTCAGAATTCTGCAACAAAAAAGACATTGAGGCGATCTTGAGGTTATACGCCTGAAACGGGATGATTCCCCCTGAGCTGCTGATCTTGAGTTTCTGTCCTTCAGCCCCTACCATCTTTGGAATATTCGGGCCATGGATGTCCATGTCGCAAATGCCGACATGCCACCCTTTGAGCGCGAGACTCACAGCAAGGTTCGTCGTGCAGGTACTCTTTCCAACTCCACCCTTGTTACTCATGATGAGCACTTTGTACTCGATCCGCTCCATCCGTTTGGCCACCAGCCAACGACTGTGCCCCTCCTTGTCTTTCTGACAGGTTTCGTTTTCATCGCAGATCGCGCAGGCCCACATGTAAATGCAGGCGTCGCTGCCGCCGGAGCTAGGAGGTTGAATGACGTTCAATTCACGAGCCATGTATCTTCTTTCTGTAAATCGTTACACCCGATCTTCGCGTTCTCGTCATCGCCGTCGATCTGTCGGCACGCCGACGTAGTCGCTCTCTCCCACGTTAGGGAGTCCCACCGACGGCGCCTTGCCGTTTCCTGCCGCCGCAGTGGCCATTTCCGGCATGCCTGCCCCCTCCTCCGCCGGCTTCTTTTTGTTGAAAAACCCTGCGCTAATGATCCCTACTTCGTAAAAGATATACATTGGCAGGGCCATCAAACATTGGTTGAAGGGGTCGGGCGTCGGAGTGAGAACCGCCGCAAAGATAAACGATCCCAGCAGGGCCCACTTACGGTATCGTTTGAGAAACGGCGCATCGACCCACCCAAACTTCGCCATGAGGGTGATCGCGAGCGGGACTTCAAAAATCAGCCCGAAGACCATGAGGAACCACAGTGCAAATCCGACGTACTGCGCAATGGAGATCTGCGGGACGAAGCCGGCGTTGACGCCATAGGAAATCAAAAAATTCAGCGCAAATGGAAGCACGAAGAAAAATGAAAAACTCACCCCTGCGTAAAATGCCACAGCGCTCAACAGCACAAACGGCCCGACAAATCGCCGTTCCTGCGCATGGAGCCCCGGCACGACGAATTGCCAGACTTCGAACAATAGATAGGGGGTCACACCGACGAGAGCAAAGAGCCCGGCTACCTTGACGTTTTGCCATAAGGCTTCTGCCGGCGCGAGAAAGACCAACGGAACGGTCGCCAGATCGGTCGGCACCCACGACAGGGAACCAGGCATAAACATGTTCTGGAGCGGGATGCGAAGCCACTTGACCAGCGTGTCGGCAAAGAAAAATGTGCCGACAAACACCACAGCGATGATGATCACCGCGCGCGTCAGCCTGACCTGGAGCTCCACGAGGTGCTCCATGACCGGCATTTTCTTATCTTCCAGCGGCTTAAAGATCGTGTCTTGCAGCCACTGGTTCAGTGAATTCAGGCCGTTGGACATACGATCCGTTCATCCGAT
>JANOOS010000187.1:0-2776 GCA_031421455.1 Nitrospira sp. | reverse complement strand
TCGGCATGTGACCGTCCTCACTGGTGCCGGCATTTCTGCCGACAGCGGCGTGCCGACCTTTCGCGGAGCGGACGGCTTGTGGCGCACCTTTCGCGCGGAGGATCTCGCGACACCCGAAGCCTTTGAGCGCGACCCGCGATTGGTCTGGGAATGGTACAACTGGCGGCGTGAATTGATTGCCACGAAACAGCCGAATCCTGCCCACATCGCCCTTGTAGAACTTGAACGTCGCAGACCTGATACATTCTGGCTGATTACGCAAAATGTCGATGGCCTCCATCGAACTGCCGGCTCCCAACGCCTTTCTGAAATTCACGGAAACATCTGGAAGGTTCGTTGCACGGGCTGTGGCATCATCTCAGAAAACCGGGAGATCCCTCTTCCTGCTTTGCCGACGTGCCGACTATGCCAGACACTGCTCCGTCCTCATATCGTCTGGTTTGGGGAGTCGCTCTGGGAGGAAGACCTGCGCCGCTGCGATCAGGCTCTACGAAACTGCGACCTCCTCCTGGTGATCGGCACTTCGGGAGTCGTCTACCCAGCAGCGGGATTTGCGTCGGTCGCGAAGGAGGTCGGCGCGCTGGTCATCGAGATCAATCTCGATAGCACCCCGCAATCGGACCTGGTTGACCTCTCACTGCAGGGCCGCGCCAAAGATCTGGTTCCGCTACTTCTTTAACCCGGTTTGTCTGGTTTGTTTTGTTTATTTGGTTGATTTGGTTCATCTGGTTAGTTTCGTTCAACTAAAACACCAAACAAACTAAACAAACCAGACAAATGAAACAACGGTCTTTTAGCATCCTACCAGTGGAAACAGTTCCTCCAACGTCCGAATCACATGCCCGCCCGCCTGATGGCGCCCGGTTCGGTCCAGCAATACACCTGTCAATCCGGCCTTGGTAGCGCCCTCCATATCGTCCCTGACACTGTCGCCCACGTGGATCGCTTCATCCGGATCGATCGCGTGCTTCTCAAGGGCGATCTCGAAAATCTTCGATGCAGGCTTAGCGGCCCTGGCAAGGCTTGCGATCGTCACGGTATCGAAGAGCCGGTCGATGCCGAGTCCCCGTATCACAGGAAAGAGCCGGGAATCGAAGTTGGACACGATCCCAAGCTCGAACCCCTCCGCACGAAGCCTGGTCAGCACGGAATGGGTTTCAGGAAACAATACCCAGGAGCGAGGATCTTCAAACACTTGA
Source organism: Nitrospira sp. (assembly GCA_031421455.1). Lineage (GTDB taxonomy): Bacteria > Nitrospirota > Nitrospiria > Nitrospirales > Nitrospiraceae > Palsa-1315. The sequence continues at coordinate 1,577 of JANOOS010000187.1, read as the reverse complement.
AAGACCTGCTCGAAGAATTCATCGAATCGCTCGAACATCCCAACGCGATAAAACACGTTGTGCACGATGTCGAACCACCAAAGCCGTTCACATTGCTTTAATTTGACAGGATCTGTTTCGGCAAAAACCGGCGGCGATGCGTCGTGAAAGGCCCGCTGAAAGGCTTGCGCAATCGATGCCGCCGAGCCGGGAGTCTGTCGAAACCCGTGCTGAACCGCATGCGTGAGGTAGATGTCTGCCACCGAACCGTTGATTTGAAACAACGTCTCGGCTGCATCGAAAAAAATGACATGAATTTTGGTCTTCATTGGTCGTTAACTCCTACCTACCCGTATCCTTGACGAAGGCTTCTCCTGCAACCACCGATGTTCAGGCGAGAGGCACGGGGCTAGAGGCTAGGGGTTATATCGTGAGGCGTGAAACGTGAGACGTTAGGCGAATCCCGCTCGACCCCCTCACGCCTTACCCTTTACGCCTTACGTCCCCATTGCCCCTCGCCTGGCCTGTTGGTGCGGCTTCGCGATGAACCGTCATGAATGATGCGAGCTAATTATGCGATTTCTTGACAAAGAAAACCCTCACTGTTAGCTTCGACATAGTTCAATAACATTGGAGGGTTAGGTGGCTTCAAGCATCTTTGTCATCGACAGTAGTCCCGCCGTCCGCCGGTTGGTCGAGCAGATTTCAAAGTCGCACGGGTGCGAGGTCACGGGATTCCAGGATGGCCCCGCAGCCTTGGAAGCGGCACGCCGGACAAACCCAAACTTCATCATTGCAGACTATCATTTGGAGAACATAACCTTCTCGGGATTCTGCAAAGCAGTCTACAAGCTGGATAACTTGACAGAGACCTATATTATCTCCCTGATCAGCTCTTCGGATCGCGTGGATGAAACCCACTTGCGTTCGCTGGGGGTCAAGGCCTTTCTCAACAAACCTTTTCAGCCAGAACACCTCATCGATCTCATCACGGATCTTGAAGCACAGCAGGCATCCAAGACAAATGGAGTAAAGAAGAAGTCTCGCTCCTGGCCCCCGGTCTCAAGCGGTATGGACTCCGATGATGACGATGACAGCCTGACTGAGGAAACAGAGGAACAGGCGATCGCACCCCACCCTCAACCGAAAGCCCCCTCCATGATTACCACCGCGCAGGCGCCGGCAGCCGAACCGGAAGAAGCGATGAAGGGCCTCTTCGGTCAACTTCTTAACTCCATGTCGGAACGAACGGAAAAAAAGATTGCCGAGATGCTCCCCCAGATGGTGGGGAAAGAGCTGGCAACCCTCGTGGCCAAAAGCGTAGGGGCATCCCTTTCGGAAGAACACCTGACTCGAGCGCTTGAACCGGTGCTCGCGACGGCACTCCCGAAGTTCCTCGCACAGAAAATGTCTCTCCTCGAACCCCTCATTCGACAGAGCGTGTCTGAAACCGCGAGCCCCCTGATCAAGGAGCGTATCGATCAATTCGTCCGCGAAGAACTCAATGCCGTTCGCACCGCGCTGTCTGACATGGTTCGGGAACAACTCGATTCGCTTGAAGGACTCATCAAGGAAGAAATCCAACAGGCTGCCGCCAA
>JANOOS010000186.1:0-2592 GCA_031421455.1 Nitrospira sp. | reverse complement strand
CGATCGGCCGATTCCTCAGTCCGATGGAAGGACACCAGGGCACCATCTTCTTCTATTTCCCGGTCCTGCTCTTAGCCTTCTTTCCTTGGAGCGCGTTACTTCCTGTCCCCCTCTATCAAACGTTCAAACGCTGGCACGAGGCTAGAGGCTTGAGGCTAGAGGAGAGAACACGCCAGAGCTCTAGCCCCTCGCCCCTAGCCTCTCGCCCATCAAGTTCACTTGAGCTCGACCTCTTTGCCGCTCTATGGCTTGTGGGCACCTTCATCTTCTTCACGGCCTCTGCGACCCGCCTGCCCCACTACATTGGCCCATTGTTTCCCGCCGCCGCCCTGCTGACAGCCTCCTACTGGTCCAGGTGCCTGAGCGATCCGGCGACGAAAGGGATTCGAGGGTCCATACATCTCATGATGGGAGTGGGGTATCTCTTGGCGATCGGTTTCGCCTGTCTCCCCACCCTCTATGCAACCTACGCCTCCAAGATGGTGCGGGAGTTCCCCTTGGCTGGACAGGTAGATCTCGGCAGCGGTCCCTATCTGGTTGCAGCCCTGTTGTTACTCGGGATGACGTTGGTGGGATATCTTGGATTGAATGACGAACGGCGCGGAGGAGCGTTCTGGGCAGCGGGGGGAACGTTGGCTGGCCTGGTTCTGATTGTCATCGTAATCACATTTCCGCATATCAATCGATATGTGATCGCGCCACCGCAGGAACTCGCCTATGCCGCAGGACTGAACTTGGATCGCCAGGATCAATTCATTGCCTATGGCACCCTAAGACCGTCGTCCGTATTTTACGCGAAACGCAAGACGCTCTTCGTCCCCTTTGGGGAAGAGGACAAGATACGGGCGGCCCTGAAAGAGTCGACGAAAGTGATGATTCTCTTGCCGGAAAGCGCACAGTCAAAATTGCCGGCGGAGGCAATCGGGCTGGTCCCCATCTTGAAACGCTATGGATACGTGCTGCTGGCCAACCAGCCGATGGTGACGATTCCAGAAGGTGCAGCCCCGCCATCGCCGCCGCCCACCATTCTCGGCCATTGATCTGGTCTGTCTCGTCTGTCCGATCTATCTAGTCTATCTGGTGTCTGATCGAACCAGACAGACCGAACAGACCAGATAGACCGGACAGACGAGATAGACCAGACTACATCGGCACAATACCTTTCAAGGCATAGCTCGCCACCAGCACCAGCAGCGTAGCTGCGACAAACAGGCCTTCCGCCATGGCTGGCCATAACCCCTGATGCCCCTCAGCCATGGACTCGACATGACCAAGGAGACCATCCACCCAATGGGCAACACAGACAAGCAACACGATGACCGTGACAAAGGGAGAGCCGGTCGTCATCCCTAACCCCAATCCCACGAGCCCGCGAGCCAGTGAACCGGACAGCCAGGCCGGACACCATGACCATCGCACCCTCCACAAGACATGGCCTACGAGCCCTGCCAGGGCAAGCAATAGACCACCCCACACAAGCTGCTGGAATGGCCAAGCTTCCGATGGGAGATGCACGATCGTCCAGACGAATGCGAGTGTCGCCACAAAAAATGGCGTCATCCGACAGACAGCCATTCCAATCGAGGAGCGCCATTCACGCCAAGGATAGGCTGCAATCATTCCCATGAGGCAACCGAGGGCGGCTCCTCCGGCCACGTCGGTCAGATAGTGAGACCCACGGATGATCCGACTGACAGCAATGGCCACTGCAATTGCGAGAATAGGCCATCTCGCTCGCGGGAACTTTATGGCCAGCACGGTAGCAACCGCGAACGCAGCCGCCGCATGCCCGGACGGGAACGAATCCCATCCGCTGCCGCTGACTGGTGAGAGATCTAGATTCCCCGCATGCATGAACTTGGGGCGAGGGCGGCCGACGGCATGTTTCAAAATATTGGCGCTCAACGCGGCAAGACCATGCGCGATGAGGCTCTGCCAGCCTGCGTCTTTCCACGGCGGATGTTTCAATCCATACCCGACTGCCAACAGCGCGAGGCTCAGAATCACCAGAGATTCCCCCTTACCGAGGCGGTCACCGATATCACTGAGCTGAGCCAGCCAGGGATTGGCGAGGTGGTCCATGTGCAAATCGTTGAGAGATCGAATGAACCGAGTCAGCGGCACATCCCACTCGAACAACCCCACGAATGCCAGAATGAGGGCAATACATGAAAAAAGCAGGGGGACGAGGCGAACTCGCACAGGTACGTGCGGGATACAGGGTGCGGGGTGAGAAGTAATCGTGCTGGGGTCGCGGTCTTGGCTTATGTGATCACCCATCACTGATCACTCATCACCGTCTTACGGCACCCAGTCGGCGAGAAAAACATTAAACTCTCCGGGCGTCTTGGCCTGGCGATCCGATACCCAAACCAGCCTGGTACCGTCCGGCGAGAACATGGGAAAACTGTTGAATTGTCCATCGAACGTAAGCCGTTCGAGGCCTTGCCCGTTCTCGCCGATCACGTAGAGATGAAAGCTGGGCCGGCCTCCCTCGCCCTTCGTTTCAATATTCGATGAAAAGATGATCCGTTTGCCGTCGGGAAAATAAAACGGCGAGAAATTCGAGGCGCCGTTCGACGTGACTAGCCG
>JANOOS010000185.1:0-8678 GCA_031421455.1 Nitrospira sp. | reverse complement strand
AGACTCACCTGTTCGACGATGATCTCCTGCCGGTCAGTGACCGAGAGCATCTTCATGACGAGGAACAAGCAAGTCTCATAGTCGTCGAGCTTCGGACGCTGATCGGTGTTGGCAATGTCTTCGAGGAGAAGGGGATGGAGCCTGAATTGCTTCCCGAACGATTCCAGAACATCCATCTTGTGAACGCCCCCGACATCCACCCAGGTGATGGACTCATCGGTCGGTGGCGCAAGCCCATCGACCGACAAATCCGAGCGTTCGTCGCAACGGCTGCCCGCGTAGTTAAAGGATGTGATCGTCACCTTGTCCAGTTTTTTTTCGCCGATATGGACAAGCGTGCCCGGGGGAAGCCCTGTCTTTCTGGATCGTTTCTGGACCAGCTTCATAGGTAGAGACCTCGCAGTACCCCCTGCTTGTACGCAGGTTCTCCGCGATGGTCAAGAGGACCGTCTCGCTAGCCGCCAGGATGCCGTCTTTCTTCTTTGCCGATCCTGCAAGACCTGCTACTCTTCCAGCCCACATTATTCACGAGGTTTCGTGACGAAACCGCTGAGACGCCACGCGAGACGGGCGCGCGGAGCCGTGAGGGAGGGAGGCATACTTGACACAGTATGTTGACCGACTGAGCGGCGAGCCCGCCCGCCGTCAGGTGCGTCGCCACCGCGCTTGCGAGGTCGAGCGCCCTTTGTATGATCCTGGCGCGAAGAAAGAATACCGCAATGAGTTCTGATTTTCGGACTCGGCGGTTGCAGTAGAAGCCTTCGTGAATCATGCGGGCTAAGTCCATTCTACGAGGCATGCAACATGGAACGAGAATTGGCAACGCTGGTCGAAGCGGTTCAGAAGGCTGGCGCGAGGGTGCGTGAACTGGTCCTGGTTGGGTTCGAGGTGCAGACGAAACCGGACCGTTCGCCGGTCACCACCGTGGATCATGAGGTCAATCGCATACTCCACGAGATGCAGCGCCTGGAGTTTCCGCAGGATGGATGGCTCTCGGAAGAGTCTCCCGACGATCCGGCTCGACTCACCAACCGGCGCGTTTGGATTGTTGACCCCATCGACGGCACAAAGGCCTTAGTAAATCGGATGCCGGAGTTCTGCATTTCTGCCGCGTTGATTGAGCAAGGCGCACCGGTCGTCGCCGCGATCCTCAACCCCTCGACCGACGAACTCTTCACGGCAGTGCGCGGCGGAGGGCTGTTCTTGAATGGCGTGCGCGTCACCCTCTCACCTGGTCGCGACATCAATCCTGTCATCATGGTCAGTGCATGGGAACTCCGGAGCGGCCGATGGTCGGCGCTCGCCGAAACCGCTCGGTGCCGCTCCATGTATTCCATTGCCAACGCCCTGGCCCTGGTCGCCGCAGGTCGCGTCCAGGCGACCTTTACCATTGAGCCGGAGAACGAATGGGATCTTGCAGCCGGAGTCTTGCTCGTCGAAGAGAGCGGCGGTTTCATTTGCGACGCGGTGGGAAACCCCTTCGTCTTCAATCAGCCGATACCAAAGTTTCACGGCGTCATCGCGGTCGCCGCCACATCCAAGAAAGAACTGCGTGCCAACCTCCAGGCCCATGCTGCACATGCCCGTTCGCAACCAGAGCAGAATTGAGCCGCTCCATTCAATAGCGTCCTTTTCCCTCACAACCTACTCGACGTCTCTTGCGTCAGATAAGCTCGCAAGGGATCACGCTTCTTTGTGAAATTCGTTGTGAACGACGAAAATACTTCTATACTGATAATTGGAACGGTTGGGAGTCACCGGAACTGAAATCGCGTTCCTTCCTGGACACACGTAATAGAAACTATGCAGAAGTCGGCCCAAAAAACCATCGAACCACATGCTTACGACCCCTTAATCCAAGGGGGGTTCATGCTCCAGTCGGATTTCGTGAAAGCCGTTAAAGAGTCCGTGAGGGGATCAACCGACTTGGAAGGTTTGCTTCTCGAAAGATACCGAATCCCGAAAGCCGTGCTCGGAAAGACTTTGAGTACCTTCTTCGACTGCCCCTATATCCCTTACGACGGACGAACCCTGGCTGATCCCCAACTTCTCAATAATCTGAGCCACGATTACCTCCGCAGACACCATTGGCTCCCGTTGAAGCAGCAGGGTGAGATTCTCGATGTCCTGATCGACAATCCCCATGATCTCGATAGAGGTCATGACATCCGACGTTCCTTCCCTGGTCTGACGATACGGTTTGCCTTGGGTCTGCGGTGTGACATCGAACGGTTTCTCAGCGCCACGATCGGAGACACCGACACTAGATCCATTGCGGATACATTGGGCGAGCTGGTCAACGACGCTTACCAGGAGCAGTCTTTCGACATCGAATCTGACGGCATTGACGAGAACGATTCCGCGATCGTATGGCTCGCGAATCAGATTATTGTCGAGGCATACAAGCACGAGGCGTCTGACATCCATGTCGAACCCTACTCGGATCGCAAGGAAACAGCGATCCGTTTTCGCGTGGATGGTACCTGTTCCACCTACATGCGGATTCCCGCGATTTATCGCCGAGCCTTGGTGTCCCGTATCAAGATCATGTCCAACCTGGATATTGCTGAGCGCCGGAAACCACAGGACGGGAAGATCCGATTCAAGCTGAACCAGGATAGGGAAATCGAGCTGCGCGTGGCCACCGTGCCAACCGCCGGTAACAACGAAGACATTGTCATGCGATTGCTCACGGCGAGGGAGCCCCTCCCTCTCGATGCCATGGAGTTTGCTCCGGCCACGCTCAAAGCGCTCCTGGAAATCGTCGAGAAACCGCACGGCATTATCTTGTGCGTGGGCCCAACCGGATCAGGAAAGACGACGACCCTGCATGCCCTGCTTCGTCATATCAATACAGACGAACGAAAAATCTGGACGGCAGAAGACCCTATCGAGATTACCCAGGAAGGCCTTCGGCAAGTGCAGGTCCATCCCAAAATTGGGTTTACCTTTGCCTCCGCTATGCGGTCGTTCTTACGAGCCGACCCTGATGTCATCATGATCGGTGAGATGCGGGATAAGGAAACGGCAGATGTGGCCATCGAGGCCTCGCTGACCGGCCACCTGGTCTTGAGCACATTACACACGAACGGGGCGATCGAGACTGTGGTCCGCCTCCTCGACCTGGGATGCGACTCCTTCAACTTTGCCGATGCCATGCAAGGAGTGATCGCCAAACGCCTCTGCAAGCGGATCTGCGTCAATTGTAAAGAGCCGTACCATCCAACGGCGCAAGAGTACGACAGACTGGCTCATTGGTACGGTACACAGGCCTGGGACAGGCTCGAAGTGGGCTATCGCGAGGACTTCCAGCTCTATCGAGGGCGTGGATGCGATGCCTGCAGCCAGACAGGCCTCAAGGGTCGGGTCGCCTTACACGAACTCCTGTGTGGATCGGATGAAATGCGAAACCTGATCCAGAACCGCGCCAAAACGACGGAGATGCAGTGCCTGGCTGCGAAGGAAGGGATGGTGACGCTCGTGCAGGATGGAATTCTAAAAATACTCGCCGGCCTGACCACCTATGAGCAAGTCCGGACCGTCGCCATGAGATAACTGCTTGAGTCTCTTGCGGATACCTCATTCAGCTCGTTGATTCCAGCGCCCTGACGAACGGCTTCAGCCGCTCTCTCTCTTCAGGACGAATCTTGATAAACTCAACACCGAACCTCGTCGCGGAAGCCCACCGGACTGCGGCCAAATCGACCAGGGTCGGCTCCTCTCGCTCTCGGAGTTGTATTGTCAATTGCAGATAAACTCCAACGCCGGCGACGGTGTTGGACGTAATGGCGCAACCTTCCGCAGACACATTTAAGATAGTGCCCCCGTCAGAAAGCTGGTCTCCACTGAACGACACGGGGAGTTGCACCGCGAAACGGGTATGTTTACGTCCTTCCATGAGATTCCCCATCATTTCTTCCTACTTACCATTTGGCGAACTGGCGCACAAGCGATCGAGCGATTTGGACGGGTGGCAGAAGTCTTGAGGCCCGCTCCTACCCGAGTCGCGCAAGCCGCCGGCAAGCGTCATCGATATCGGAATCGATTTTCGCATAGCTGAATCGAATGAACTGCGTCCCCTCAGGCCCGGAGTAGAAGGCTTCCCCTGGCACGCCGGCCAAGCCGATCGTCTCGAGAAGAAACATTGCCCGCGATTTTCCCGTTGTGCCGGGAAGGCGCGACGCATCGGCCAGCACATAGTATGCACCTTGCGGAATCGACGGTGTCAGACCGGCCTTCGCCAAGGCCTGACAGAACCGATCGCGTTTCTGTTGATAGTCTCGCGCCAAGTCGCGGTAGAACGAGTTCGGAAGTTCCTGGATACCCGCCGCCACCCCCGCCTGCAACGGCGTCGGAGCACAAACATAGAGCAGGTCGTTCATGGCGCCGATCGCTTGAGCCCACCGCGCTGCAGCCACACTGTAGCCGATGCGCCAGCCGGTGATACTAAAAGTCTTGGAATAGCCGCCGAGGGTAATCGTGCGGTCGGCCATGCCCGGCAGAGTTGCAAGGCTCACATGGGTGCGGCCGTCATAGAGGAAGTATTCGTAAATTTCATCGGTCAATACGAACAGGTCGTGCTGTTGTGCGATCGCCGCAATGTTCTCCAGTTCGTTCCTGCTGAATACTTTTCCAGAAGGATTGCCCGGAGAATTCACGATGATCGCCCTGGTTCGAGGCGTGATGACGTGCTCGATATCGGCCCCGGAAAAGCTCCAATCGGGGTCTCGCATCTTCACCACAACCGGAACCGCCTCAACCGCGAGCAGCGCGCTGATGTGATACTGATAGTAGGGCTCGAAGAGGATCACCTCGTCGCCGGGATCGAGCAGCGCCAGGCAGGCACAATGAAAGGCCCCGGTGGCTCCCGCGCTGACGGTCACGTCTGTTTCCGGATCAGCCACGATGCCGTTGTACTGCGCGAGCTTCCTGGCAATCGCCTGCCGCAGTTCGGGCAATCCATCGAATCGCGAATAGACATTCTTCCCCTGCTCCATCGCCTGCGCCGCAGCTCGAAGCACCGTCGGTGGAACAGGCGTGTCGCAGACCCCTTGTGCCATGTTGAGGCCCTTCGCCTGGACACAGGCCTGGGTCATCGCTCGAATTTCCGAATGGGCCAATCCGGCCATTCGTTGGTTGAGGTGCCGTTTCATCGTCGCACTCCTCCTCGATCAAAGATTCTCTCTTGTCGCAGACCGATTCCATGCGGGTCAAGCCCTCTTCTACTCAGACCGTAAAAGAGACCGGCTCGGACACGATAGCAGAACGTCAAGGCCGGCGACTCAGGCTTACCGTCTATTCTTTTTTGGAAAGGATGACTTCGAGGGCGAGACGAGTGCGCGTGATCTCTCCACAGGAGCGTGTCAGGTAACGTCTCTTATCCAAGTAAAGGTCGGCATGGTATTCCGCATATAAGAACCAATCTCTAGCCCATTCCTTACTTGTTCTTATTCTTGAGAGAGGGTTGCGGGTGAGAACGAAACACCTCGTAGTACCGCAGCACTTTCCTTATGTAGGCACGGGTTTCTCGAATGCGCGGGACTTTGTGACCTTTGACCCGATGGACACCGGCGTTATAGGCCGCCAGGGCCAAGGGAAGTTCGCCTTGGTAAAGGTTCAGCAGGTGCCGCAGTTGCTTCGCGCCTCCGCGGATGTTCTGGATCGGGTCGTAGACATCGTTCACACGCAACGTGGCCGCGGTAGCCGGCGTAAGTTGCATTAAGCCGACCGCGCCCTTGCGAGACACGGCATGCTGTCGAAATCCGGATTCGGCCTTGATGACAGCGCGTAGCAGTGCAGGGTCGAGACGATATTTCTTGGCGTACCATTGGATGGCCCGATGGATTTCCTGGTTAGAATACCGAGGGTAGACACTGTCATAGTCAGGCCGCGTCGGCGTGGGGACGGCGGCGATCAGCAGACACAACAGCGCCAGCGCACAAGAGATGCGCAGCAAGCGTGAATGGAGCGGTCTGCGCCTCCCGTTGTCGATAGCCATTGTGTGCGGTTGGATACCTGTGAACAAAACAGCCTCCATAAGAAGGCTGTAAAGCCTCAAGATCCATGCCGAGATGGTTCTCTGCTAACGTGCGGATAGGACAGGGGAAACGGTGGCTATGCCTCATACCGCGCTGTGGTGCGATCTGCACAGAGTGGACGTTTGGGAACTGTTGGCCACCCCCCACGGGAGGCACAGTTCTTTCACAATGAAAACTTCTCGGAAGTTATCAACAAAAGAATCGGGAACGGCTGCGCGGGCTCAGGCGAGGCGGGTTGGCAGGGTTCAGCTGGTCTATCCGGTTAGTTGAGTTCAACCAAACAAACCAGACAGACCGAATAGACCAAATGAACTAGGCTGGCTAGAGAAGATCGCCGATCAGCTTGACCGCCTCTTCAGGCGAAGCAGCGGCATGGACGAGATGGGGCGCGAGATTTTTGAACAGGCTAACCCCGGCCTTGTCGGCCCCCAACAGAATGACGGTCTTCTTTGCCTTCAATGCTAATGCAACTTCTGAAACCGTCCCGGTACCGCCGAGCCCGCAGGCCACGATGACGTCGCTGGACATGACGTTCACGTTGTTGCGTGCCTGGCCCAAGTCCGTGATTATCGCCACATCCACATACCGGGACACCCGTGTCTTGCCATCCGGGAGAATCCCGATGGTCAAGCTGCCGGGCACCGACTTCGCCCCCTCACTGGCCGCGTCCATCACGCCGCTCGCGCGTCCTCCTGTCAACACCACCCACCCTTGACGTGCGATGAGTTCCCCCAAGGTTTTGGCGTCGGCCAATTCCCGGATACCGGCCTTGGCCGGACCCATGACACCGATCACTGGTTTTCTGGTCGATTGCCGAATTGGACGTTTCACGAAGCGCACCTCAGTGGGCAAGAGTATTGGCACAGATTGCTGGATTCAGAAATATACACTGAGGGTGGAGGACTTGTCGCGCGATTCTTGCGGGGGGGGGCAGGGCGATAGAAAGAAGCCGTCTGGTTTGAGTTACGGTTTTCCCCACAACTCTTCCAGCCGCTGGGCGCGACCACAATTGTATTTGTAGAGTTTGTAGCGGATGGGATTCTTCTTGTAGAAGTCTTGGTGATACTCCTCAGCGTGATAGAACTGCGGGGCCATCGCAATCTGTGTGACAATCGGCTCTTTAAATCGTCTCGATTGCTCGATCACCTGTTTAGAGCTGTCCGATGCGCGCTTCTCAGCCTCGGTCTGAAAGAAAATGGCGGAGCGATACTGGCTGCCGTGGTCACAGAACTGGGCATTCGGTGTGATCGGATCGACGTTGCGCCAAAAAGCGTCCAGTAGCTTCTGGTAACTCACCTTGGCTGGGTCATAGACCACTTCAACCGATTCCGTGTGCCCTGTCCGTCCAGCGGACACCTCTTCATAGGTCGGATTGGAAACCGCCCCCCCCATATATCCTGATGTCGCAGACAGAACTCCCTCAACTTTCTCGAAGACTTCTTCCATACACCAGAAACAGCCCCCTGCGAAGTAAGCCTTGCCGAGAGTCGCGTCCGCCGCTGCCTGGCTGGTCGATTGCATGCTCCACGCTCCGATGAGGAGAATAGCCACGGTAATAACCGATCGGGTGATTTGTCTTCTCATGAAACGGCCCTCCTCACAGACTCAGTCGAATAACTTTGTGAATTCTTACACTTCCCGGGCGAGACGAGGGGAGTTCGAGGTCCGAAGTTCGAGGTTTTCGGAACTTCGAACCAAGAACTTCGAACTTCGTGTCGCGCCTGTCGCGCACGTCTTGCTTGTCTCGCTCACGCTTCACATTCGAGAATCAGCTGGAATGAAGTCGGCATGAGTCCAGGCTTTCTTGAAACGACCTTCAGCCTCAGCTGCCTGATCATCCTTTTGTTGAGCTCGAAGGCTCTGGGTCAATCCGGTCAGCGCCCATCCATTGTTCGGATGGCGCAGTAGATCCGCGTGATAGACCTCTTCCGCTTCAGATGGGCGATCGGCCAGCAAGAGCACAGCCCCCAAATGGTGTCGCACGGACAAGGGCCAGAGCGGCGGTTCCGAGTAGGGAAGCGCCTCTTCCATCTTAATCGCCTCCTCGAACAGCCTGATCGCGTCCTCATAGCGCTGGCGGTGGGCAGCGATCTCTCCTGACAGGATCCGCTCCGCAATCTTGAGAAGCGCCCGCTGGGTCTTTTCTTCCGTCGTGCGATCCCTGCGGATCTGCTTTGTGAGGCCAGCAAGAACGACCTGTTCACCCTCGGCCCCGGGAAGTCGGCCAGTCGCAACAAGAGCGAGTCCTCGTCCCAGCCTCCACATCCCGTCCATCAAACGCAATCCCGTTGGCGGTACAGGCTCCTTGAGCAACTCCTCCCATCGGCCGAACCGAATCATCGAAAAGATTGGTGTCGGGAGGTAAAATTCTTTCGAGCGATCTTTGCTGGCTTCCTCCACGGTAATCGTCGCCACCACGTCACGAGCCGCTTTCATGGCTTCGACATTGCGACCCTCCATCGCCAAGGACGCCCAGAGAAAGTGGAGATTGTGCCGGTAGTAACCATCGGCATACTCGCCGGTTGGGTGCTGACTGGCGAAGTACTGCTCATCGACATGGGCTGCCTGCTGATTCCCTTCCACCGCCTCGTGGTACTTCCCAACCCGCATGTAAATGTGAGCGGGCATATGAACGAGATG
>JANOOS010000184.1:0-5919 GCA_031421455.1 Nitrospira sp. | reverse complement strand
ACATAGACATTTCCGGTTCCGTCATCATTGAGGCTGGAAAAGATGGCGTAGGCTGAGGGAGGTGCGGTCAGTTTCTCAACTTCGGCGCGCAAGGCTTCAATCTGCGCCTTCGCTTCCTGGAGCGTGGAGACGAGCTTTTCGTTTTGTTTGGTAGCTTGGTCGAGCTGATAGCGGGATTGGTACAGCCGGCGGACTTCTTCTTCCATCGACTGGATCTGTACACGAAGCTTTTCAACTTCGCGAACATGTTCATCGTTGCGTTGGGCCATGTCCGCTTCTCCTTCAGTCAACCGCTTCGTGATGTGCGTGACGGAATCTCGGAGAGACCGGAATCGACTCGGACTTTCTTTCTTGCCGTCCATGGCGCTACCCGAAGAATGCAAAACACCTTGCTGAATCGAGAAGTCCTTGTCTGCGCGGATTCTATCATCCGTTCCCAGGGTGGTCAACCGGACAACGAGATGTTACAGCGTGATGATCGTGCGTTTCGCACATTATGGTACGAACGTCACGGCGTCGAGTAACTCGCGCGTCGCCGATTCGATATCGTCCGCACCGAGAATCGCCTTGATCACCGCCGCGCCGAACGCTCCGGCACGCCGCATCTCACGCGCGCGCGATGCTGTCACGCCGCCAATTCCGATAATCGGGATGCGGACCAGGCTGCATGCCTTCTCAAGAACGTGAATGCCGAGCGGTGGACCGAACATTTGTTTGGACGGCGTCTCGTAGATCGGGCCAAGGACGATGTAGTCTGCGCCCTGCGACTCCGCCTGCCTCGCCTCTTCTACTCCATGCACAGAAACGCCCAGCAGACGCCCTGCTCCCAACAGTTGTCGTGCGACGGGAACCGGCAGACTATTGCTGCGTAAATGGACGCCGACTCCTTCCAGCGCCAATGCGACATCGATCCGGTCATTAATGAGGAGTTGAGATCTAGCAGAGGCCGTGACCGCTTGCACTTCCCGCGCAAGCGTCACGAGTTCTCTAGCTGAAAGGTCACGCTCACGGAGTTGCACCATTGATATCCCAGCTGCGAGCACCCGCTGCAGAATGGGAACCAGCGGACGCCCTTTCGTCTGATGGCGATCCGTCACCAGGAGCAGCCGAAATCCAATGTCCGGCATCATTCGTAAAGGGTAAGGGGTGAAGGGTGAGGGGTAACAACCGTCATTCGGAAGGAAAGATCATCAACTCGCTTTTTCGCCTGACGTCTCACGCCTAACGCCTTACGTCCAATTAGAGCATCCCCTCGATGGGGCTGCTAGCCGTCGCATACAGTTTTCGCGGGATTCTCCCGGCCTTGTACGCCAACCGGCCTGCAAGTACCGCATATTTCATTGCCTCGGCCATGGCAATGGGATCTTTGGCCCCGGCGATGGCCGTGTTCATCAGCACTGCATCCGCTCCTAACTCCATCGCCAGGGCAGCATCGGATGCGGTTCCGACGCCGGCATCGACGATGATCGGCACCTTCACCATTTCCATGATAATTTTTAAGTTATACGGATTGCGGATGCCGAGTCCCGCTCCAATCGGCGCAGCCAAGGGCATGACGCTTGGGCACCCGATGTCCACGAGCTTCTGCGCCACAATGGGATCGTCATTCGTATAGGGCAGCACGATAAAGCCTTCTTTGACTAGAATCTTCGCCGCTTCGAGTAATCCAACCGTATCGGGAAAGAGGGTTCGCTCATCGCCTAGCACTTCCAGCTTGATCAAATCAGACACACCGGCAGCCCTGGCCAAGCGGGCATACCGCAGAGCATCTTCCACGTTGTAACAGCCGGCCGTGTTGGGAAGGATGGTGTACTTCTTCGGGTCGATATAATCGAGCAGGTTCTCTTTGGAGCGATCTGTAATATTGACCCGCCGCACTGCTACCGTCACCACATCGGCGCCCGATGCCTCGATGGCCTTCTTGGTTTCGGCAAAGTCCTTATACTTCCCGGTCCCCACGAAGAGTCTGGATTTGAACTCATATCCTCCGATAATCAGTCTATCGCCTGTCATGATGTCCCCTTAAAATATATCTAATGATGCTCTCATCAACGGTACGATTCCTATGACCCGCCGCCGATGAAGCTCAAGATCTCCACTCGATCCCCAGGTTTCAGACTTCGGTGATCGAACTCCTTGCGATCGAGGATTTCTAAGTTCAGCTCCACTGCCACACGCTCCGTCTTGATCGAGAGTTCACGCAGCAAATCCCCCACGGTAGCATCAGGCCGACAGCCCCGCGGTTCGCCGTTCACCTGAATCTGAATCGCCTCCGTCATCGTCACTCATCCTAGGGGAGCAGAATTCAGAATGTCAATAAAGCTGAGTGTGGCTGTCCCCTTGCCCCCGGATCCCTGCTCACGTCAGAATGACGACACCACGGCCTATGATGTCTACCCCACAACACAACCGCCAAGTTGCCACCATCTTTCGGTCGATGGCGGAACGATTGGCCACTCAACGGGCAAACCCCTATCGGGTCAGAGCCTATCGGAAGGCAGCGGATAGTATCGAAGCTTTGGAGGAAGACATCGCAGACGTCGCCGCACGGCAGGGGCTGGAAGATATTGAGGGAGTCGGCAGGGACCTGGCTGACAAGATTGGAGAATTTCTCAAAACTGGAACGATTCAATCGTATGAAGTTTTAAGAATGCCACTCCCGGACGCAGTGAAGGCCTGGACTCAGCTCCCGGGACTAACCGAGTCGCTCGTTGCGTACCTCTATACCCGCCTGCACATCACCACCTTGACTGATCTGGAACGGCTGGTGCGGTCGCACATGCTGCGCACGGTACCGGGGTTCTCTGGATCGGAAGAACGGCTGCTGGAGGCGATCGCCACCTCGCAACAGCAGCTCACTACCGTTAAGAAGGCCGAGGAAGCTCCTTAAAGATCTTCCAGGTCTTCAGCATCTCGACCGCCTTTTGAAGCTGCACATCCTGCTCGAGCGAAGGATCGGCAGAGACCTCGGGGAGAGGAGAGGGAGGCGTCGCGCCGTTCTTCTGAGCGCCCTCTTCCGGTGCTTTGCCATTCTGAGCCGGTTGGTCTTTCCCCGGTACGACCGCAGGCTTGGTCTGCTTCGGGTCCCCTTCCTTTTCACCGGCTTTCGTCTCGCCTGCCTTGGCGACAGTGGTCGGTGGTTGAGCCTTCACGACAATATCAGGCGTAATACCGGTTGTCTGGATCGAACGCCCTTTCGGTGTGTAGTACTTTGCCGTCGTAAGACGAAGCCCGGACCCATCCCCCAGCGGGAGAATCGTTTGCACCGATCCCTTGCCGAACGAGGTCGTACCGACAATCACCGCCCGCCCGTAGTCTTGTAATGCACCGGCCACGATCTCAGACGCACTGGCCGATCCTTCATTGATCAGAATAATCATGGGCGAATCGTCCATCTGATCTTTCCCCTTGGCGATCCACTCGTCCTTCTTGCTTTCACGTCCTTTGGTATAGACCACGAGCTTGCCGCCGGGGAGAAACTGCTCGGAGACCTCAACGGACGCGGTCAGCAGTCCGCCGGGATTGTTGCGGAGGTCGAGGATCGTCGATTGGAGCTTTTGGTCTTTGAACTGCTTGAGCACTTTGCCCAGATCTCGCCCCGTCGATTCCTGAAATTGCGTCAGCCGAACGTACCCGATATTGTCCAATACCTTCGACTTCACGCTTTCAATCTTGATGGTATCGCGGATCAGCGTAAATTGGAGCGGATCAGGAGTTCCCTCCCGCTGAATCGTCAAGTTGATCTTCGAGCCCTTGGGGCCACGCATCTTCTGAACCGCATCCATCAACGTGAGGTCTTTGGTCGGCTCGTCGTTCACCTTGATAATGAAATCGCCTGGCTTGATGCCGGCTCGGTAAGCCGGCGTACCCTCGATGGGCGCGATCACCGCTAAGCGGTTCTCCTTTACCCCAATCTGGATGCCGACACCCCCAAACTCACCCTTCGTTTCAACCTGCATTTCTTTGAACATCTCCGGCGTCATGTAGGCCGAATGCGGATCAAGGGTCGACAGCATGCCACGGATGGCCCCCTGGACGAGATCCTTCACTTTCGTTTCATCGACGTAACTCTTCTGAACCTGGGTCAACACCTCGGAGAACGTCTTCAGTTCTTCGTAGGTTTCCGTGGCATGTCCGGTCCGTTCCCACCCCTTACCGAGGAGCACGCCCACGACCAACGCCACCACGACCATCGGGCCTAACATCCAGAATCGTCGTTGAGGATTCTGATCCATAATTAACTGTCCTTTCCCGTTCCCTATCCAGGATGCTGAAAAAGTCCGCCAGCAGCGTTCTCGCTTCGCTCAGAGGCTCAACGTACCGAAGCGTACGCCTCGCCTCTTCGCTCGCTGCGGCCTTGCTGGACAGCCTTTTTGAGCATCCTGAGTTTTTGTGGCATCAGCGCCACTTTGTGATATCTCAACGATGTTGTATGTATAAACCGGTTTTCCTGCAACGTGCTATCGCCTCACCAACCATTGGAGAGGATCAACCGGTTCTGCCCCATGGCGCAACTCAAAGTATAGAGTATTTTCACCCGTCATGCCCGTGTCGCCTGTTTCACCGATCGCTTGTCCGGCATCCACCTGCGTCCCCACTGTTGCCAGTATCCTCGACGCATGAGCATACAACGAAAAGAACCCATTCGCGTGATCTAGGATTATAACGAGTCCATATCCTTTCAACCAGTCTGCGTAGACAACGGACCCCGGCATCACCGCGTGGATGGCGCTCCCCTCAGCCGTCTTTATTTCGATCCCTCTACGCTGCACGAAGGTGTTGAAGGTCGGATGTTTCTGACGACCAAAGAGGGAGACAACGTTCCCTTCAGCCGGCCACGGCAGTCCGCCCTTCCCCGCGTGAGGAACGATCCCCCCGGTCGGGGGCCGAACCGCGGCCGCGCGGCGGCGCTGTTCCATTTCTCGCAACAGACTGTCGATGCGCGATGCAGACCGTTCTAACTCTTGGAGGGCATGCTCATAGGACTCTTTTGCCTGAGTGATCTTGGCAAGATACACCTTCTTTTCTCTCTTGACCGCTTTCATCTCGGCCAACTGCTTCTCAGTGCTTTGCTTGTACGACACCATCCCGATGCGCGCCTCTTCCCGCTGCCGCTCCGCCTGCTCCATATGAGTCATATCGGATCGGAATGTGCCCATGAGGGCATAGTCCCGTTCAGATACGGACGAGAGATACTGGAGACGTCGTTGGAAATCGCCATAGGAGTCCGAGGCAAGCAAGGTTTTCCAATACCCAAAACGGCCCTCCATGTACTGCACCCGCAGCCGAGCCAGAATGGCGTCCTGACGTTCTCGCACACTAGCACGCAACCCGGCGAGTTGTGTATTGATTTCCTCTATCTCTTGGTCTTTCTTCCTCAACTTTCGGCTGATCTCCTGATGCGTTTGCCGGTAGTGCACCACGCGTTCGTCGAGCGTCTGAATCCCCTGCAAGAGAGACTCTCGCTTTTTCCCTGCTTCATCGGCCTGCTTACGTGTCTCCTCAATCTGACCTTTGAGTTGGTCGAGGGTCTTGCGCTCTTTCTCAATCTTATCGGTGATTGGATCGGCGCCCGCAACTGTCGGCCAGGGGAAACCCAGCAGCCCCAAGATCATGATTCCGATCCTGAGCCCCCTCCAACACTTCACGCTTTGACCTCGCCGAAACGCCGTATCGATACGAAACTGCCGGCAAACCCAAGCCCCATCCCCACCGCAACCAGAGCAAGACAGACTGATGGGGGGAAAAATGCCATGAAGTTCTCAATCCCTGAAAATCGTCCCGTCGTTCGCATTTGCTGCCGAAACAATTCGTACATGACCTTGAGCATGACGAGCGAAAGCGTGCTACCCAAGGCGCCAAGCACGGCACCCTCTAATAGATAGGGGATACGGATAAAGCTGGTCGTCGCCCCGATGA
>JANOOS010000183.1:0-7856 GCA_031421455.1 Nitrospira sp. | reverse complement strand
AACCCGTTCAACGCATTCTTTGCTTCTTCTATACTCTTGTCGGAAAAATCCAACGGGCTGCGGTAATGGGTTCCGAGTAGGAAATACCGCAACATCTCTCCGGTTTCCGCCTCAGGCCATTGAGATTTCTCAAAAATCTCTCTGATCGTGAAGAAGTTCCCCAGGGACTTGGACATCTTCTCCTGGTTGATCTGCACGAAACCATTGTGGACCCAATAACGCGCAAATTCCTTTCCGGTAGCACCGCAGGACTGAGCGATTTCGTTTTCGTGGTGAGGAAAAATGAGATCCATTCCCCCGCCGTGAATATCGAAGGTCTCACCTAAATGGCGCATCGACATGGCGGAACATTCGATATGCCAGCCAGGGCGCCCTGGGCCCCAAGGACTCTCCCATGACGGCTCGCCCGGCTTGCTGCTCTTCCAGAGCGCGAAATCCATCGGATGGCGTTTTCGTGCATCCACCTCCACCCGCGCGCCGGCCTGCAGATCCTCGAGTTTGCGTTTCGAGAGGCGGCCATAAGGCTGGTATTTTTCAACCTGGAAGTAGACATCGCCGGCCACGTCATAGGCGAGGCCTTTCTGAATCAGCGTCCCGACCAGCTCAATAATCTCGGCCATATGTTCGGTCGCTTTCGGCTCGTTCGTCGCCCGTCTGATTCCGAGCTTCCCCATGTCCTGATAATAGGCCTCGATGAACTCGGCGGTGATCGCGTCGCACGATACGCCTCGTTCATTCGCCCGCTTGATGATCTTGTCATCGACATCGGTGAAGTTTTTGACGAATTCAACCTGATACCCGCTGAACTCGATATACCGCCGGATCACATCGAACACGAGCGCGCTGCGCGCATGGCCGATATGGCAATAGTCGTAGACGGTCACGCCGCAGACATACATACGAACGGTCTTCGGATGGAGCGACTGGAACGGCTCTTTTTTCCCGGTGAGGGTGTTGTAGATCGAGAGCATGGGCTGGTTATCACCCCGGAGTGATGCGACGCTTCGGCCAATGGGACCAGAGAAAATAACCCACGGCGAGCGCCAGGCAGATGCCGATCACGATGTCGAACTGATGGAAATAGTCTCTCAGATGCTCCCACTGCTCTCCCATTTTCACACCGATATAGGCAAGCAGATAACACCAGGGCAATGCGCCGAGAAACGTGTAGAGCATGAATCGATAAATATTTACTCTGGCGATACCGGCCGGCAACGAGATGAAGGTCCGGACGACCGGGAGCATTCGGCTGAAAAATACGGCGGCATCGCCATATTTTGCGAACCATCGATCTGCCATTTCAATGTCTTTTTTCGACACCAACACGTAGGGACCATATCGCTCGACGAAGGGCCGACCGCCCCACACACCGGCATAGTAGGCGACAACCGACCCGGCGACGTTCCCAATGGCACCGGCCAATGTCACTCCCAGCATCGTGAACTGTCCCGTCGCCACGAGATACCCGGCAAAGGGCATGATGATTTCGCTGGGCAATGGGATGCAGGCACTCTCAATGGCCATGGTGAGGAAAATGCCGGTGTAGCCGAATGTCGAGATCATCGACACGATAAACCGGCTCAACTCTGTAATGATCGCTTCGATCAGACTCCCCACAGCCCTAGCTCCTCTGCTTGTCCTTCAGTTTCGAGGATGAAGCCACCCGACGCACACCTTGTCGGCGTACGGTTTCCCACTTTCGGAATCGATCCAACACCCCATGGTTCGTCGTATCGAGGTGAATAGGGGTGAGCGAAACCGCCCCTTGCTCAAGCGCCTCATGGTCTGAATCCTTGCTTCGGCTCCACGACACACGGGTTCCGGCAATCCAGTAGTAGGTCCGGCCATGCGGGTCGGTCTTTTCAATGATCGGATTGTCGAAGCGCCTGCGGCTGAGACAGGTGATCCGAACCCCGGTGATCGACTTGAATGGCCGATTTGGGATATTCAGATTCACCAGTGTTTCGTCCGGCAGACCTTCTTTCAAAATCAAGCGCGCGATACGAACGGCATACCGAGCCCCGGCGTCGAAATAAAAATGTTCCTGCCCCTCCTGTGACACAGCCATCGACGGAACACCGAGAATCGTTCCTTCCATTGCTGCCGAGACAGTTCCGGAATACAACACATCGTCGCCAAGGTTCACACCTTTATTGATTCCCGACACAAGGAGATCGGGCGGCGCCGGCAGAAGTTTCAATACGGCCAGATTCACGCAATCGACCGGCGTGCCGCTGACAGCGTAGACCCTTGGCCCACACTGTTGCACTCGCAGCGGTTTATGAAGCGTCACCGCATGCGCGGCCGCAGTCCGCTCACGATCCGGCGCAACCACCCATACCTCGCCCACTTTCGACAGGGCTTTGGCGAGCGCCGTCAAACCAGGCGAGTGAATCCCATCATCGTTCGTAACCAATATGCGCATGGGTTCGTCAGGAACAAAAAGAGCTGCTCAGGGCAGCTCCAGCAACCAGGCTGAGGTTAAGGTTGAGGGTGGGAGAAACGGCTTGGTTCCTTTGCCCTCGTACTATCCCTTCACCTCACTTAGCCTTAACCTCAACCTTCTAAGAAATTGGTCGGGGCGAGCCGATTTGAACGGCCGACCACTCGCACCCCAAGCGAGTACGCTACCGGGCTGCGCCACGCCCCGACATGCTCTATTCAATTTCACCGTCGCCCGCATTGTCTCCTTGGAAGCGGCTGGAATGCAACCGGTTCACAACAGATGCGCGGGACCGTTGTCAGTCGGAATGCGACTCCAACACTTTGAGAATCGCCTGGAGATTCCCCCGCAGCTTCTGCGCGAGTTCTTTGGGGCCCACCCGTTGGTGTGCGACCCGGCCTCGCCTGGCCCAATACCGCTTGACACCTGCAAGCGTATGCCCTTCTTCATAGAGCATCCGCTTGATCTCCAATACCGTTTCGACTTCTCGTTTGACATAGAGCCGCTGATTTCCACGGCTTTTCTTCGGCTTGAGAAACGGAAATTCCGACTCCCAAAACCGCAACACGTAAGCCGGCAGCTTGGCAATCTGGCTGACTTCGCCGATTTTATAAAAAACCTTGCTGCCCAGCCTGGGCTCGTTCCCCATGACCGGTCCTCGTGGTGGGATGAGTTAAGGTGATTGAACGAACTATGAATTGACGTACTTCTTAAACACTTGACTGGGACGAAAGGTCACCACACGGCGAGGCGTGATTCCTATTTCTTCTCCGGTCCGAGGGTTCCGGCCCTTCCGCGCCCCTTTGCTGCGCACCACAAAGTTTCCGAATCCGGCAATCTTGACCGACTCTCCCTTATGCAACACTTCTTTCAACATATTCAGCACAAGTTCGACAATATCCGCCGCTTCGTTTTTTGAAATACCGACCTGCTTGTAGATTTCGTTCGCGATATCTGCCTTTCGCATGCGTTCCCCTCCGACAACCGCACAAACTTCTTGAATGACCGTCTCTGTACCGACTACGAACGATTAGCAGTTTTGCTATAAGTTACGTGAGGTTATACGACCTGTCAAGAAGAAAGATGTCGGATCGGATGTCCCACTCATTCGTCTTTGACAAGCAACTTGTACTCGATGCTGTCCGCCAGCGCTTGCCAGCTCGCTTCCATGATGTTCTCGGACACGCCGACAGTGCCCCATTTATCCTTATGATCGCCTGATTCGATCAACACCCGAACCTTGGACTCCGTCCCGCGATTGGCCGACAGTACTCGCACTTTGTAGTCGAGCAGTTTGACTTCTTGGAGTTGAGGGTAGAACTTTTCCAACGCTTTCCGCAGCGCATGATCGAGCGCATTGACCGGACCGTCTCCGACTGCTGCCGCATGTTCCACGACTGCGCCGACCTTGACCATCACAGTGGCCTCCGAGGAGGAGGTTCCATGTTCTTGTTTTTTTTCGACAATGACCCGAAAGCCCAAGAGTTGGAACGATGGCCTATGTGTTCCCATCGCTTTCCGCATGAGCAACTCAAAGGAGCCTTCCGCCGCCTCAAACTGGTAGCCCTCGCTTTCACGCTCCTTCAAGGTATCGATCAGTTCTTGCAACTTGGCGTGCCCCTTGTCCAATTTGATTCCATAGGCCTCGATCTTCTCCCGCAACCCGCTCCGACCCGCCGCATCCGACACCAACATACGCTGGCGGTTGCCGACCAACTCCGGGGTCACATGTTCATAGGTTGCAGGATTCTTGAGCACCGCATGGATATGAACCCCACCCTTGTGGGCAAATGCCGAATCGCCCACATAGGGCTGGTGCTTATTGGGCATGAGGTTCGCGATCTCCGTCACGAACCCCGAAACCCGTTTGAGATGGCTCAAACGGTCATTCAACACCGGACGTTTCATCTTCAGTTCAAGATTGGGAATAATCGAACAGAGATTGGCATTGCCGCACCGTTCGCCGATCCCGTTAATCGTCCCTTGCACTTGCACGACCCCGGTTTCGATCGCCACCAGCGAATTTGCGACGGCCATTTCGCAATCGTTGTGAGCATGAATCCCCAAGGGCACCGCACATTCCCGCCGAACGACCCGGCAGATATCTTTGATTTCCCAGGGCATCGATCCGCCGTTGGTGTCGCAGAGAATCACCCGTTCGGCTCCGGCCGCAACGGCGTGACGAATGGTCTCCAGCGCGTAGTCCGGATTGGTCTTGTATCCGTCGAAGAAATGCTCCGCATCGTAGAACACCCTCCGGCCTTTCGAACGAAGATGGGCCACGGAATCGCTGATGAGTTCGAGATTCTTCGCCAGGGAAATGCCGAGCGCATCGGTGACGTGCAACGACCAGGTTTTTCCGAAGAGCGTGATGATCGCGGTCTCCGCCTCAAGCAATGCCCGGATATTCGGATCCTTCTGCACCGCGTTGCTCGATTTTCTCGTCGCCCCGAATGCCACCACCGTCGCCGTCTGCAATGGAACGGTTTTGATCATCCGAAAGAACTCGATGTCTTTCGGGTTCGCCCCGGGCCATCCGCCTTCAATGAACTGCACGCCCAGCCCATCCAACTGTTGGGCGACCCGAACCTTGTCTTCAGCCGAGAAACTGACATCTTCGGCCTGGGCTCCATCCCGTAAGGTCGTGTCATAAATCTCCAGCGTGGCAGGCCGGGCGGCAGACGGAGGAGCGCCTGACGACACAGCGCTGAGCGGCTGGCCTTGCGAGGATCGTGGTTGTGTAGATTTTCGAGCCATAGAGGAAACGATACCAGGAGCGGGACAACCCTGTCGAGACTCACCTCGCCGAAATCCGCTATTTCACACTCCGGTCCCCTGCCGGCAACTGATCCAATCCAAACGCGTTATGGAGCGAGCGCATCGCGAGTTCAACATACTTTTCATCGATGACACAGGAGATCTTGATCTCCGACGTGCTGATCATGAGAATATTCACGCCTTCCTGCGATAAGACTTCGAACATCTTGGCGGCGACTCCTGAATGAGAACGCATCCCGACGCCGACCAGCGAGACCTTCGCAATCGACTCGGTTACGGCAACCGATTTGGCCTCGACACCTTTCGCCACGTCTTGAATCAGCGGCAGGGCCTTTTTAATGTCTGCCCGTGGAATCGTGAAGGAAATGTCCGTCAGGCCCGACTGACTCATGTTCTGGATAATCATGTCGACATTGATGTTGGCCTTAGCCACCGGCCCAAAGAGTTTGGATGCAATGCCCGGTTTGTCCGGCACACCCACAATCGTGATCTTGGCTTGGTTTCGATCGCCGGTGACTCCCGATACCGCAACCGCTTCCATATCCTCATCTTCACGTGTCACGAGCGTCCCCTTTCCTTCTTTGAAGCTGGAGTTCACCTCCACCGGCACGGTGAACGTTGCGGCAAATTCGACGGAGCGGCTCTGCAGAACTTTGGCGCCCAAACTGGCCATTTCCAGCATTTCCTCATAGGAAATTTTTTCGATTCGTCGGGCCGCCGGCACAATGTTGGGGTCCGACGTGTAGACACCGTCGACGTCGGTAAAGATGATGCACCGATCAGCCTTTAGCGCCGCCGCTAATGCGACGGCTGTGAGATCGGAGCCTCCGCGCCCCAACGTCGTGACATCCGATTGCTCGTTGATCCCTTGAAAACCGGCAACCACTGGAATGACCCCGTTGAGCAGAGCCTCGCGGATTCGATCGGCGCTCACACGGGTGATACGCGCTTTCGTATGGGCGCTGTCCGTCATGATCCCGACTTGGCGCCCCGTAAAGGATTGAGCATCGAGTCCCCGCGCCCGCAGGGCCATCGCCAGCAAGGCGATGGTTACCCGCTCTCCGGTCGACAGCAACATGTCGAGTTCGCGATCGTCCGGCAACGGCGCAACTTCATTCGCCAACCGAAGCAATCGATCCGTTTCTCCGCTCATCGCTGACAGGACAACCACAATGCGATGGCCATCTGTATAAGCCTTCTCGACGCGGTCCGCCACACGGTGGATCCGCTCGACCGTGCCCACTGATGTCCCCCCATATTTCTGGACAATCAGTGCCACGACCGTCAGGATCCTTTTGCGAACAGCCGTACGACGAACTTCGTCGCATCACGAGGAGGCACGACCGAGGCTCTAGCATCGGCTTCGATAAATCTCCGTGCGGCCTCGGCAGAGGGGGCCGCCGCACTATCACGATAGGCAAAGAACCCAGGACCTTCTGCCGCCTGACCATGATGCACGTTACCCGAGTCGCAGACGGCCACGATGCGATAGGTTCCTAATTTGGCCAGTCCTTCGAGTAGCGGCCCCACCAGCTCGCGATCGACCGCTTCGATCCCCTTCACCTTGGCCGCGACATCCCCCCCGTAGACCACCTCGTCCGGCAACTCCACATGCACGTAGGCAAAATCATGTTTCTTCAGTTCGTCCAGGGCAACCGCCGCGTGAGTACGAAGATCCGCACCGGCCAATCTCGCGCCGTCCACGGCTTTAAGCCCGGCCATGATGCCGAGTCCGCGATGGACATCGTTCGATGAAACCACCACACCGGACATTTTCAATCGCTCAGTGAGGCTTGGCCAGAGAATGGCCTTGCCTTGGCCCCAGAGCCAGAGACAATTGGCCGGCTTCTGCCCAGCTCCCGACCGTTCATCGTTGAGGGGATGATCGCGCAAGATCTGAAACGACGCGTCCATGAGTTTCCAAAGAAAGTCGGACCCGTCTCCCGTCGGCAATACATCGGCGATCGGCCGACCAACCAATAATTGTGGGTCTGTACAAACCGCTCGCGACTTCCCGCCGACCCATACCATGAGATGCCGGTGGCCTAAGCCTTGGTAGAACTGAATCATCTCAGACCCGAGCTGCTCATTGATCGCCTCAATCACCTCGCGAGCCTCTTCTGTCGAAATCAATCCCGCAGTCGCATCATCCATGACCACGTGTGGTCCGAGCTTCTTGATCTCGTTCAGTCCGCCTTTACTCAGAGAGTGGGCGTCCGCCCGCAGCGTGACCATCGTACAGCGATAGACCACATCATGCTCACCGATGGCCACCCCCAAACTGGCAGCTTCGAGCGGACCGGGTCCCTGGTAGTATTTCTTGGGATCGTACCCGAGTATGGCGGTTCCCATCAGACCGTTTCCTTGCCGCACATTCTCAGGTGCCGCGGCCAAGAGCCCAAGCTCTCCACCTTGCGCAAGGCGATCCAGGCAAGGGGTCGAAGCCGCCTCTAGAGGAGTCCGCCCGCCTAATTCCTTCCGAGGATGGTCTGCCATCCCATCGGCATGGAGAATCACATGTTTCATAGAAGCCCTGCGCTCATTGTGTCTACACCCTTAAAAGACGAGCGACATCCTCCCGCGTCGCTCTAACGGTTTTCGGTTGGGTCGATACGCTGATGGCTGTGTCGGCATC
>JANOOS010000182.1:0-5315 GCA_031421455.1 Nitrospira sp. | reverse complement strand
CCCAGGGTAATGCCTTTGTTCGGCATCACCTGTTTCACCCACGCAGGCAACCCTTGATAGAGCGGCTGATAGGAGGGGATGAAAAAGATCACCGACAACACCACCACCAACGCCAATAATAGTAACCGCCCACCCACTTTTTTCATGTCGTCTGGTACCCCTTTATCCTGTGCGGCCTACGAATCCTTATCTTTATCCTTGTCTTTATCCTCGTCGTCGCCGCCGCGTAGCCGAGCAATCTGATCCCGTTGTATCCGAATCTTTGTCGTATCGGCAATCTGTAACGTCACCGTTTCCTTCCCAAGATTTGATATGGTACCCCAGATACCGGACGCCGTGACCACCTTATCGCCCTTCTTCAGGGCCTCCAGCAACGACTTCTGCTGTTTCGAACGTTTTTGCTGCGGCAGAATGACCAGAAAATAGAAAATGACGAAGATGAGTGCGAACGGAACGAGTGACAGGATCGTGCTGGTGGTGGAACTAGCGCCCGAGCCAGCCCCCCCTCCACCGAACAACTGAGCCATTACGACCGATTGCAAGAGCATGCGAACTCCTCTCTGACTAGACCGATAGGCCTACGTTTCACCTTTTACGTTTTACGTCTTACCACTAGTCCCCTGCGGCATGCCGATGCGCATCCACGTCAACCATGTCCGAAGCTGAAACGTCCGATGCGGCCAGGTCGCGGGACCGGTAAAACTCGTCCCGGAACGACCGTAGCGTCCCCTGTGCGATCGCTGTCCGCACTTGGCCCATCAGGTCGGCGAAATACCAGAGATTGTGAATCGTGTTCAGTCTCGACGCCAGCATCTCTTTCATCTGAAAGAGATGATGCAGATAGGCGCGTGAATAGCGCGCGCAGACCGGGCAGCCGCAAGCCGGATCGATCGGCTGCTCATCCCGGACATATCGCGCTTGCTTGATCACCACTCGCCCAAAACTCGTAAAGAGCGACCCGGTCCGCCCATGGCGAGAAGGCACCACGCAATCGAACAGGTCGATCCCGCGCATGGCGCCCTCGATTAAATCCTCCGGCATCCCTACACCCATCAAGTACCGCGGCTTCGAAGCCGGCAACTCCGGCACGGTTACATCCAGCATGCCATACATCTCCGCCTTCGACTCTCCCACCGAAAGTCCGCCGACCGCGTAGCCCTCGAAGCCAAGCCCAACGAGGTCGCGCGCCGAGGTCACACGAAGATCTGCATCCAACCCGCCCTGCACGATTCCAAAGAGGGCTTGATCCGTACGACGCCGACTGACCTGACAACGTTGCGCCCAGAGGGTAGTCCGTCGCACCGCATCGCGCACGACCTCTCTCTCAGCCGGCAAGGCCACACAGTGATCGAACGCCATCATGATATCGGCCCCCAACGCTTCTTCGATCTCGATGGCAGTCTCCGGCGTGATGAAATGTGTGGATCCATCGAGATGCGATTGAAAGCTCACGCCTTCGTCCGTCACCTTGCACAACTTTGCGAGACTGAAAATCTGAAACCCTCCGCTGTCCGTCAAGATGGCTCCCGGCCACCCGGTAAACCGATGCAACCCACCCATCTCAGCAATAATCTTATGCCCAGGCCGCAGGTAGAGGTGGTAGGCATTGTTCAGCATGAGGCGAAAACCGAGCTGCTCTAAATCGGCTGGATCGATTCCCTTTACCGGCCCCAAGGTGCCGACCGGCATGAAAGCCGGCGTGTCGATCTCGCCATGGGCGGTGCTGAGTCTCCCCAAGCGCGCACTCGTCTCACGATCCACTTGCTGAACTGAAAAGTCCACAATCCCCTCTTATCGCTACATCTGCTCCGGTGCGGAAATCCCGAGCACCCCGAGTCCATTCTTCAAGACCTGCTGGATCCCGCTCATCAACGCCAGTCTCGCCGCAGTCCGTTCCGGAGTCGGTACCTCCTTCTGAAGCCCTTCACCGGGAGCCAATCCGTCAGGCGTACCAACCAGCAGATCGCGGTCCGCAGCGGGAGGCAGAATACGATGCTTATTATAAAATGTGTGGAGCAGCCCGGCTAACTGTTGAAGATAGTAGGTCATCCTGTGAGGCTCATAAGCCGCTGCACTGCCCTGTAGGACCGAGGGGTAGGCAGAAAGCTTACGAATCAGCCCCAACTCATCCGGATCCGTCAATTGCGTCAAATCCGCCTCACGCGGCAGTGGGCAGGCGTTGCCTCGCGCAGCCGCAACGCGCCAGAGACTGGCGATCCTGGCATGGGCGTACTGCACATAGTACACGGGATTGTCGGACGATCGTTGCTTGGCCAGTTCCAAATCAAAGTCCAGATGCGAGTTAGAATCGCGCATCAAGAAAAAGAACTTGGCCGCATCCGCCCCAACTTCATCGATGACTTCCCGCATCGTGATGAACTCGCCGGCCCGCTTCGACATTTCCACTTTTTCCCCGCCACGCAACAAATTCACCATCTGGACCAGCACGACCTGAAGACGATCTTTCGGATGCCCATAGGCCTGCACGACCGCTTGCATCCGGGGAATGTAGCCATGGTGATCCGCACCCCAGACGTCGATGAGGAGATCGTATCCGCGCTGTAACTTATCCCGGTGGTAGGCGATGTCCGATGCCAGGTAGGTGTACTCGCCGTCCTGTTTCCGCACGACACGATCCTTCTCGTCGCCGAATGCCGAGGAGCGAAACCACCAGGCGCCTTCCTGCTCAAATAGGAACTGTTGCGATTTCAATTCATCCAAGACCAGTTGGACGGCCCCTGAGTTCACGAGAGAGGCCTCGCTGAACCAGGACTCGAACTCGATCCCGAAGGACTTCAGATCCTCGCGAATTAATCTTAGCAATTCCTGATTGGCGAACGTTCGACAGCGCTCCTCGACCTCTGTGGCTGCTAGTCCGGATAGTTCAGGCCCAAGCTGCTGCTTCACCTGCTCGGCCACGGCAGTGATGTAGGCCCCGTGATAGCCCTCCGC
This sequence comes from Nitrospira sp., assembly GCA_031421455.1. Taxonomy (GTDB): domain Bacteria; phylum Nitrospirota; class Nitrospiria; order Nitrospirales; family Nitrospiraceae; genus Palsa-1315. The sequence continues at coordinate 2,363 of JANOOS010000182.1, read as the reverse complement.
CGGAAATTCGACTGGCCGGTTCGACAGTTCCTCATAGCGCGCGTAGACGGAGGCTCCCAACAATTTCATCTGCCTTCCGGCATCGTTAATATAGTATTCGCTCACGACGTCATACCCGACCGCCTTGAGCATGTTCGCGACCGCCTGCCCCACCGCCGCGCCACGCCCATGTCCCACATGCAACGGGCCGGTCGGATTGGCACTCACATACTCCACCAACACTCGACGCTGCTTCCCCAGCTCAGCCCGCCCGTAGGCCGGTCCCTCTATCTCGATTTCCCTGAGCACCTCTTGCCAGATGGCAGGCTTGACCGTGAGATTGAGGAACCCTGGCCTGACGATCTCGATTCGGTCAAAGAGCTGCTCTCGCTGAGAAAGGTTGTCGATAATAATTTGTGCGATATCGTGGGGCGCTCGTTGCTCGGACACCGCAAGAGACATGGCGACCGTCGAAGCTAAGTCTCCCCATTCAGGCCGTTTGGGAGTATCCAGACTCACCTGAGGCCAAACTTCTGTCTTCAGTTGGCCCTTCTTTTTGGCCCCATTGAGCGCTCCGATCAACGCGTTGGTGACCTTTTCCTGAACGACCCCGCTGGACAAGAAAATAGCTCCTAAGTCCTTACCAATGAAAGGGAAAATGAACTTGTCACTCTAGCATTACAGGATAGTCAGTGACAAGGCAGCCGGATAGGATTTTCTGCCTAGCCGCTGTCTCCTCGAGGCGGACTACACAATGTGCCACAAGATCGCCCTGCTGTATCTTGAGACAAGGTTTCTCCTGACATCGGCTGACATCGCTCCATGAACTGCAGTGGCAGGGTGCGCCCTGTACCACAACAACATGGGCGCCTTGAGGAGCCCAGCGATCGGGATCAGTCGGCCCAAACAGTGCCACCGTATGCACTCCCATCAGCCCAGCCAGATGAGTGATGCCGGAATCCTGACCGACAAAGAAGCGTGCCTGGGCTAATACCCCGGCGACGCTCAGAAGCTCGAGCCCCTTCAAGACGATCGGTGGATCTCCACATAGTTGGAGAAGTCGATCGACCGGCTCCTGATCTGCAGGCCCTTCGAGAAGCACAGAAGTCGCCCCGGAGATCTGAACCGCTGCAACGACTGACGCGAGTGTCTCAGATGCCACACACTTATGGATACTCCCGCTCCCAGGATGGATGACGACGATAGACTGTCCGATTGAGCAACCTGCCGCTTCAAGACAGACTCGCCCGAGACGGAAAAGCGGTTCCGTTACCGTCAACAGAATATCTCCTGCATCGTCAGACGGCGCTTCATTGATCGCTTCAAGAAACCGATCACGTTGATGTTTCGCCAGAATCGTAGCCGAAAACGGAGACCTCACGATCACCTCACTGGCACCGACCGCTCTGAGTGTCTCGCTCAACTTGCCATCGAAATCCTCTGTCCAGGCAATGGCAAGGTCGCAATCCTCCAGCCAGGCCCGGACCTGACCCGTAACCAAGTCTGCACCGGCGAACAGATCTGCGCAATTTCGTCCCTGCACTGATGTCCAGGCGTCAACGATCCGGCATGCAAGGAGCAACTTTGCGACCTGCTCCTCTGCACAGAGCACCAGCCAATGGTTGGGGAAGCGGGTCCGCAAGCGAACCATGGCCGGGACCGCCAAGAGCACATCGCCAAGGCCGCCTGGGTGGATCATCACGATCGTTCTGCTCATGGTGGGCATGACCATTACTCTGATGGAGGTATCCGGAGCAGCAGGGACCGCGCCGCTTCAAGATCCGCCATTGTATTTACGTTGTAAAAAGAATGCCCGGAGGGATCGATGGTGAGCAGGTCCGTCTCGGTGACATAGCGTATTCGCAGTGATGATTGCGACACAATCTCTTGGATCTTGAGCTGCCTTGCCCGGATCATCTGTTCCAAGGCAGGCAAACAGCATGCGCTGTACAGCGCATGCATCGGATGTAATCGGCCGTCGAGTTTCGCTATCACAATATCGGCGGTTGCTCTTCGACTCATGAATTGGGCAATGACCGCCTGATTGAGAAATGGCATGTCGCAGGCGACTACGAATATGTAGGGCGTCGTTGCCTGGGTGAGCCCGGTATACAACCCTCCGAGACTGCCGCAATCAGGTACCAGATCCCGCACCACTCTGGCGTCGATGCTAAGCGGAGGGCTGTCCTGCGCAATGACGACCAGTACCTCGCGAAATGTTGACTGAAGCACCGCCAGTCCTCGTTCGAGGAGGGTCTGCTCCCCCACGGCGAGATGCCGTTTGTCTTCGCCCATCCTGCGGCTTTTTCCACCGGCAAGAAGAACACCGGTCACTTCGATCTCCATTATTCCTCAAGACAGTCGGCCAAAAAGAAAGAGGGGGT
>JANOOS010000181.1:0-4655 GCA_031421455.1 Nitrospira sp. | reverse complement strand
CTCTTATATTGATACGCCATGCGGAAAAAGGCTTCATCCGGTCTTGGGCTAGGGGGCCGTCCCATTTCCGGGAGTGAGAATATCCCTCTGAGCCCTACTCCAGAATCGCTTGCGCTCCTCGCCGCGTTTCGGGCCATCGCCGCTAACGATGTTTACGCGATGGCGCCAAAGGAATCCGTCGTCCGCGGATACGAGTATTACCGACAGCAGCGGCTTCACCACTATGTCTGGAATCAAAGTCGCACGGCGCTCACGGCGCAGGTGCAAGGGACCAGGCTCTACTCGGTCGTCTTTGCTCTCAGCGATGAGTTCCTTGAGGCCTCCTGCGATTGTCCGGCTTGGGATCCCGTCTGGCTCTGCAAACATGTGATGTGCGCCTGCTTCACGACCAAACATATACTTTCACCGGAGACGTTCACAGTGCCGGCGTGGCAGGAAACCAAGCTGCCTATGCTCCGAGCCGAGTTGCTCGGCCACAGTCCAGAGGCAGCCTGGAAGTTAGAAGCGGCTTCCAGTGGAACGACACGCAAGGGATCTGCCCGCAAGGGACCGACCTATGAAATCATTATCGATGTTCGGCACACATACCCCCGGCTCCTCATCCACCGGAACGGCGTGCCGCTTTCAGGGGGATGGGTTTCTGCGCTTCCGCCCGAACTGGTTCCTCTCCTCAATGGATCTTGGTTTTCCGGGTTTGGGGAAAATCCCTTGCTCCACTATCTCAGGTCTCAGGAGAGCCCCTGCCCGATCGTGCTGATGTTTGGCAAGGAATCTATCCCGCTTCAATGGAGTCAGTCGGTCAAGTGCCGAAGCAAGACGGAAATCGACCTCGTCGGAAACCAGATAAGGGTCCGTGCAGTTTGTCTCGCCAACGGACTACCCCTTGAACGGATTGTACAGTTCAGGACTTTTGTGGCGGATCTGACCGGCGGACGGCTGCTGTATTTGAAGGATGAGCTCGGATGGGCCTCGTTCCGTTCCCTGCGGCAACGTTTCAAGGTGGCCAAGCCGTTTCTCGACCCCTATGAGGATCTCGATGAAGAGTTTCGCGTAGCGCCGGTATCGCGCGAGGCTGGATATGGGGGATGGCCAGGCGCCAACCAGGATACGGAGTTTAGACTGACGCTGGACGAGTTCCAGTCCGCGCAAGTCGAGCTGATGCCCAAGCAGGCCGACCGGGTCTTGGGCGATCTCATGCTGAAGATAAATGGGCAGGACGTGTCGGTCCAACGTCTTGCAATTCATCCAGCTGGTATCGCCCCGTCGTGCGCGCTGATTCTGAAGCCTCCGTCCAAGGACGCGGACTATGCGTCCCTCTCGTGGACATTGCAGGCGCAATGCCGTCGGGGTGATGCGCGGTTCGCTCCGAGCGTCTCAACCTTTGGGTGCATCTTGGCGTTGGAGCAAGGCCGTGCGGTTTCAAGCGCATTACGCGCGAAGAAGCGAAAGGCTGTGCTCTACGACACGTTTTTCAGGCTGCTTTCTGTGCGCGAGGCCAAGGAGCGAGACCAACGTATCAAGACGGCCATCGGCATGGAGGACTGGTCCCGTGCTGTCAGCGACGAAGCGGCTCAGTGGCTCAGACAGAGTCTATCGGGCTATGCCAGGCAAGATGCGCGGCTGCGGATTTGCGTCGGACGATGGGAGCTGCAGCCGGTTGATAAGGCTCGCGAGGTGTTGCTATATCGGATCCCCTTCGAGGTCTTCGGCCAGGAAGTCTTTCACGGCATGCGGCGCTGCGATGAGATGACGATCCATGCGCAGCGGTTGTTCCAACGATTGCCGGCTCTCTTGGAAACGCTTACGACCGCTGGGATCGAACTGTTGTATGAGGATAAGCCCCTCCAGGCATCTACATGGGACTGTTCTATCCATGTGGATCCTGGCGACCGGGAAGGCGCTGGGATCGACTGGTTCGAGATCCGTCCGGAGATCCGGTGCGACGGTGTGGCATTGAGTGAAGCGGAATGGCGATCGGCGCTCCAGCAGGGAGGGCTGATCGACGTCAAGGGCGGGTTGCGGCTCCTTGATAGCCAAACCCTGGAACGGCTGCGCACGATCTTCGAGCTCACCGGAGAGGCGCAGGTAAATCGAGGCGCCACGCAGATTGTGCGTGTGCCGAGGCTCCAGATCCTCGACTGGCTGGCGTTGCGCGAACAGGGGATTGTGGTCTCACTGCCCGCAGAAGACGAGGCCCTGCTCGCTCGTCTCCTGGGATTCACGCGGATCGCCGCGCAGCCTCTACCGAAGGGATTACGCGCAACCCTCCGGCCCTATCAACAGGACGGCTATGCCTGGCTGGCGTTTCTTTACGAGCACCGCTTCGGCGCCTGCTTGGCTGACGACATGGGGCTGGGTAAGACACTTCAGGCCATCTGTCTTTTGGCTGCTATCCAGGAAGGTCTTATCAAGACGTCGTCGGGCGTGAAAGGCCCTCATTTAGTCGTTGTGCCGACGAGCCTCCTCTTCAATTGGGAGCAGGAGCTTGCGCGGTTTGCTCCCGGCTTGAAGGTTCATGCCTACAGCGGCAGCGAGCGAACGCTCGATGCCCAGGACGGCGAGGTCGTCATTACGACGTATGGGTTGGTTCGCCGAGACATCGACATCTTGGAGCGGATGGCGTTTCATGTCATCGTGTTCGACGAAGCGCAGGCAGTGAAGAACATTCTGGCGGACACTACTGGCGCAGTCCGCCGGCTTAGGGGGCGCTTCAAGCTTTCCCTGACCGGTACCCCGCTGGAAAACCATCTCGGTGAGTACTTTTCCGTGATCGATCTCTGCATGCCGGGGCTGCTCGGGGAGTATGACCGGTTCAAGCCTCAGTTAAAACGTGTCGAGGGTCGCGCGTTGGAGCGGTTGCTTCACCGGACCAGGCCCTTCATCTTGCGGCGGACCAAGGCCGAGATCCTCCACGACTTGCCTCCGAAAATCGAGAGCGAGGTGTTCCTCGACTTGACTGATCGGCAAAAGGCGCTCTATCAGCAGACGGTTGCTCAAGTTCGCTCCACGATTGACGAGGCCTACCGTACGAAGACCTCCGGCCAGGCGCAGTTCATCGCGTTGACGGCCATTCTCAAGCTCCGCCAGGTCTGTCTCTCGCCTCGCCTCCTGACAAATCGAGCCGACGAGTCCTCGCCCAAGGTCAACTTCCTGATGGGGCGGCTACAAGTCTTGCTGGACGAGGGGCACAGTGCCCTGGTCTTTTCCCAGTTCACCAGTTTTCTGGACATTGTGCAGGAGTCTTGCATCCGGCACGAGATACCCTACCATCGGCTGGACGGTTCTACTGCTGCAGTGGCGCGGAAGGGCCGCGTGGCGGCGTTTCAGACCGGGGAACAGCCAAGCGTGTTTCTATTGAGCCTCAAGGCGGGGGGACAGGGGCTGAATCTCACCAAAGCGAGCTATGTGTTTCATCTGGATCCTTGGTGGAATCCGGCGGTCGAGAATCAGGCGTCCGACCGCGCGCACCGTCTCGGGCAGCAGCGCACCGTCTCCATCGTCCGGATTCTCATGCGCCACAGCATCGAGGAAAAGATGATCGCGCTCAAACAGCGGAAACTCGAACTGTACGACGCAGTCATGGCCGGCGCGGTGCGCGGCTCCGGGCAGGGCGTCTTGACGAAAGCTGACTTCGAGTATCTGCTCTCGCCGAGTGCGTCATGAGGATATGTACGCATCATTTCGATCACGAGTGACTCGGTATCGCACCGTCGTGTGGAGTAAGGGAGAGAAGCTTGTGCCTGCTAGCTTCGCACGCTGTTAGGGGAAGGCGATCGGCGGACACTCATTGCGATTTGCGCAAACTCTTGGATATTTTTTGAGCAGCGACCGCAGCACCCTGGGTCTTTCAATCCAAATTTCGCTTTGAGTTGGCAGGGCATGACAATGCCGGCTTGTCCCGCCTCGCGGATATCCGAATCGGTAATTCCCTTACAGAGGCAGAGATACATGGGCCGCACTCCATTATCGTCACGGAAGGCTCTGTTGGCCATTAACGATTATGATAACTGTTATCAACTGAGGTAATAGTACGCCCCTCCCCTCTTTCTGTCAAGAGGGGAGGGGCGTGTAGGTGTTGTGTGGGAGAATGGAATGACTAAGGTGTTGAGAACCTAGGTTTTTATAACGTTTGTTCTAATTGATCGACCATCTCGCGGATCGTATCGAACCCCGATTGCCAAAACTCTTCAGACGCCATATCGACTCCAACCTTGGCGAGAATCGTCTGCGGCGCCTCCGATCCTCCAGTACTGAGCAGATCCAGATATTTGGGCACGAACGAGGCCCCTTCTTTCTGATACATCCGGTAGAGGGCCAGGACCAGTAAGTTACCGAAGCTGTAGGCGTAACAATAGAAGGGACTGGCGAAGATGTGGGGAATGGTCAGCCATTCCCATTGAAACTCTTCCGGGACCTTGATCCCCTTTCCAAACTGCTGCCGCACCTCGGCCAGATAAGTTTTTGCCAGATCCGTTACGGTTGCGCCCTGGGCGATCATCTCATGGGCATTGCTTTCAAATTGGACGAAATAGGCTTGCCGGAGGACTGTGGCGTAGATGTCATCCAGCTGGTTGAGCAAGAGCCCCTGCCGCACCTTCTTGTCCCGTTCCTGGTTCATGAGGGCATCGGACAGAATTCGTTCCCCGAACACCGAC
>JANOOS010000180.1:0-2255 GCA_031421455.1 Nitrospira sp. | reverse complement strand
CTGCTGGGGCAGCTGATGATCACCTATGAATGGAGTGATTGGCGCAACGGCGCATTTTGGTGGATTCAGAGTGTGTATGTTGCCCCTGTTTGGCGTCGCCAGAGCATCTTTCGCCGGATGCATAAATCCGTGATGGCCATTGCCAAGACAAGCCCGAACGTCTGCGGGGTCCGTCTGTACGTCGAAGAAAACAACAGCGTCGCGCAAGCAGTGTACCGTAAAGTGGGACTCACTCCGTCCTCCTATGCCATATTTGAAACCGATTTTATCCTGGCCTCCCACAAAGGTGTAGAAGATTGTTCAACCGAAGCCTAGCAAAAGGAGTAATCGTGTTATTTTTAAAGCCGCTGTCTGGCATCGTTATCATCCTGGCCCTAGTGATGACTCAAGGCTGTGCGTTCAGCCGAGGTACCATTGGCGAAGACATCAAATCTGAGTCTGTTGCCGAGATCAAGAAGGCCACGACCACGAAGGCCGACGTACTCACTCTACTTGGAGCGCCGGATCGGCTTCTTCAAGTAAACGGCCGGGATGTATTTCAGTACTACCGATATGATGCCAAAGTGGGCAGCTTGCTTCTTATCCTCATTAATTTTTCACGCGTGTCCGTCAAGAGCGATGACTTGTTCGTCATCCTGAACCGTGAAGGGATCGTCGAGGATGTGATTCTATCGAAGCGTACAGAGGGACTGGCATTTCGATTCTGGCCCTTCGGAGAATGAGATGAAGCTCCTGTTGCCCAGGCTTTGCCTGATAATTCTATCCACGGTAATATGCGTCACCGCGATTGGCTGCAATGTCGTTCGCATCACCCTGAATACCCCTCTCACTCAAAATGACGTGGCCTTTATCGTTCCAGGGCAAACCACGTTGGCCGATGTGATTACTAAGCTAGGGACGCCCGATTCCATTACCGAGTCGAATATGGGAGTTGTCGCAACATATCGCTTCCTTGACATGAAATATTCCCGTATCAATTTCGGCTGGTTACTGAAACCCTTTTCGCCCGTCGACACAGATATGATCATTTCACGTACTGGCTTTGGCACCGATGCCTTCGAATTACTCTGTGACTCTAATTGGGTTGTCACTCACCAGAGTTTTCTTCGCCGTCTCTCCGGCCCTCGCTTCAATCCGTATCCATTTTGATGCCCAGCTCTTCGTCCCCTCCCAGTGAATTGCTGCAGCCCACTCGTCCCGCTATAATGACAAACCATGGAGCTTGAATCAGCCGATCACACCTCGCATCCTCACACTGACGATACATCCTCCTCCTATATCCCTGCCGATAAGGACACAGAGTTTCTTCAGCGGGATGAACTCCGTCCCATCCGCATCGGCCTCGAACTTCTCAAGCCTGAGTTGATCCAGCATGAAGAGGGAGTCCGGTCGACCATCGTCGTGTTTGGAAGTGCGAGGCTACAAGAACCAGACGCCGCCAAACATGCGCTCCACATGGCGGAAGAAGAAGCGGCTCGATCTCCCAGCAATCCAGCGTGTCAACACAAGGCGTTGGTCTCGCGACGGCAACTCGCACTTTCAAAGTACTATGATGTGGCGCGTGAGTTTGGCAGGCTGGTTTCGTCGACCTGCCAAGTCGAAGGTCGCTGTGACTATGTGATTGTCACCGGCGGAGGGCCCGGCATCATGGAGGCTGCCAACCGAGGGGCGGCGGACGTGAACGCGAAATCAATCGGCCTCAACATTACTCTACCGCACGAACAGCGCCCAAACCCCTACATCACACCGAAACTCAGTTTTCAGTTTCGCTATTTCGCCATTAGGAAAATGCACTTCCTAATCCGCGCCAAAGCCTTGGTCGCCTTTCCCGGAGGTTTCGGCACTCTCGATGAGCTATTTGAGACGCTGACACTTCTCCAAACGGGCAAGACCGAAAACGTGATGGTCGTACTGGTTGGACGGGACTTTTGGGAGCGCCTGATCAACTGGCAATGGCTCGTCGAGAACGGGCTCATCGCCCAACACGATTTACTGTTGTTTCACTATGCTGAGACGGCTCAGGAAGCCTGGGACTTGATCAGCCGCCATAATGGAGTACCTTCATCATGAAACTCTCGTTCCATGGGGCCGCGCGTTCAGTGACCGGAAGCCGCCACATGCTTGAGATGCCGGGCTTCCGGCTGTTGTTTGATTGTGGGCTCTTTCAAGGACGCCGAGACGAAGCCCATCGACAGAACCGAGATTTGGGCTTCGACCCCAAATCGCTCAGCGCGGTCTTGCTGTCCCATGCCCAT
>JANOOS010000179.1:0-4995 GCA_031421455.1 Nitrospira sp. | reverse complement strand
GGCTGTGCCTTTACGCAGGGAGAGCGACGAGCGCTCCGAGCGATGGAGTCATAAGATGGCGGTCAAGACCGTGTCATTGCGTCTCCCCATGCAGGGGAACACGCAGATCGAAAATATTACGAAGGCTGTGGCCGACGCTCTGGCGGGCACCGGGCTGTCGGCTGGGATCGTCACGGTGTTCGTCAAGCACACGACCGCCTCGGTGATGATCATCGAAGATGAACCTGGTATCAGGGCCGATACCGTCACATTTTGGGACCGAGCCGTGCCGTCCGATCCTGCCTGGCAGCACAATACGAGGAATGCCGGTGAGGACAACGGTCATAGCCACCTGCGGGGTCAGCTGCAGGGACCGTCGGTCACGATTCCCTTTCTAGATGGGGCGATGTTGCTGGGAACCTGGCAACAGGTTGTCCTCGTCGATTTCGATACCAGATCCAGGACTAGGGAACTTATTTTCCAAATCATGGGAGAGTAATCGTGATGAAGGGGCAAGTCGTTTTCACGGGACTTTTGCTCATCAGCCTTTGGCCTTCCTTGTCGACGGCGGAGTGGGGGAAGCCGCTGGGCGGGACCTACGACGGGCCTGAAGGGAAGCCGCGCGTCGTGACGCCCTCGCCCGCTGAGTTGGGCTCGGACGAGCGGGCTACGATGGCCGTGTTCGAGCGGGCGACGAAATCCGTGGTCTTTATCGCAAATACGGCGATTCAGCGAGACCCCTGGTCGTTCAATCTCTTTGAAGCCCCGCAAGGGTCCGGAACAGGGTTCGTCTGGAACAAGCAAGGGCACATCGTCACGAATTTTCATGTCGTCTACGGGGCGAACTCGATCACAGTCACGCTGGCTGACCGGACGGAACATAAGGCCACGCTCATCGGCGCCGATCCCGATCACGATGTGGCGGTGTTGCAGATTCGTGCGCCTGACGAAGCGTTCTCGCCCCTCACTGTCGGGACGTCGAATGATCTGCGCGTCGGGCAGAAAGTCTTGGCGATCGGGAATCCGTTCGGCCTCGATCACACGCTGACGACCGGTGTGGTGAGTGCCTTGGGGCGGACGATCAAGTCCCTATCGAACCGGACGATTGAAGGGGTCATTCAGACCGATGCCGCCATCAATCCGGGAAACTCCGGCGGCCCGCTGCTCGATAGTGCCGGACGCTTGATCGGCGTGAATACCCAGATTGTGAGCCCCAGCGGAGCCTTTGCAGGAATCGGCTTTGCCGTGCCGGTCGACACGGTCAACCGCATCGTTCCGGAGTTGATCAAGTACGGGAAACTCATTCGTCCAGGGCTTGGGGTTTCGCTTGTTCCCGATGCGATGGCCAAGCGGTGGGGAATCAAGGGGCTGATTATCGGCAAGGTTGCACGTGGGAGCGGGGCAGAGCAGGCCGGGTTGAAGGGCGCGCGTGAGACTACCGGCGGACGTGTGGAGTTAGGCGACATCATCACGGCGGTTGATGGTAAGCAAGTCGGGACGCTGGACGAACTGATGGATGTGATGGAACGCCACAAAGTCAACGATCAGGTCACGGTCGAGTTCTTACGGGAGACGCGCCGCGAACGTGTATCCGTGACCCTCCAAGCCGTCAATTGATCGGCAATCCCTGAGGTCGCTATGGTAGGATCATCCATCTGTTCCGTATGGAGGACCACCGATGAGTGATCGTAGACCAGCTCAGCCACAGGATCCGGCGTCACATGTGAAGACAGAGGATGCCGCTGATCCGTCGAAGCGCATGGAGTCCGATCCGCTTGAGCTCATAGAGCAATGTCTTGCCTCATTCCCCGATAGTGACCCCCGACAGAAGATTCTCTACAAGCTACGCCATGTTGTAACCCTTGGGCAAGCGGCGCAGAAACAGCGCGAGGTCGAATTCAAGAAAGTCGCCGACGTGATCGAAAAGCTCACGGCGCCGGCCAATCGGGTCGGTACCCTGCTTGAGGTGCCGGGTGAAGGCCTCGCACGGATACTGGTGGGGGGCGCTGAGTATTATGCTGCGGTCGATCCACGGGTGCAGGCAGTTGAGTTAAAGATCGGCGCCCAGATTCTGGTCAACGAAGCCTATGCGGTGATTAAGATATTGGGCTATGACCGTAATGGGCCCGTGTTGAAACTGGCAGAAGCCTTGGCAGACGGGCGGCTTCGTTTCGAGCAGGAAATGGGGCGGCAGGTCTTGATCCTCCAACGATCGAGCGATCTGATCGGCGTGGACCTGAAGACCGGCGATGAGGTGCGTATCGATCCCAGCCTTCATGTGGCGATCGAGAAATTGGAAGACCGGAAAGCCAAATCCCACTTGCTCGATGAGGTTCCCACTGTCACGTGGGAACAGATCGGCGGGCAAGCGGAGGCAATTGCCGCTATTCAGAAAGCCATCGAGTATCCCCTGCTCCATGCAGAGACGTTTCAGCGCTTCAAGTTCACTCAACCCAAGGGCTTCCTGCTCTATGGCCCTCCCGGCTGTGGAAAGACTTTGATCGGACAAGCGGCAGCAGCCAGCCTCTCGAAGCTGGTGGGAGAATCGGGCCAGGCTGCTTCCGGTGCGAAGGGGGACAAGACTCCGGTGACTCGTGGGGCTTTCCTTCACATCAAGGGGCCGGAGATTCTGAATATGTGGTTGGGGGAGTCGGAACGGATGGTCCGTGACCTCTTCGCCCAGGCCCGCGCCCGCCGGAAGGAGGGGGCCTTACCCTTTATCTTTATCGACGAGGCAGAATCGGTTCTCGGCACGAGACGGGCTTCTCGTTCATTCAACATCTCCAGCACTCTGGTGCCGATGTTCTGTTCTGAGATGGATGGGATTGAGTCGTTGCAGGATGTGGTGATCATTCTGGCTTCGAATCGACCGGATCTGATCGATCCGGCTGTGCTGCGGCCAGGGCGTATCGATCGCAAGATCAAAGTGAGCCGTCCGAATCGCGACTCGGCGGCGGCGATTTTAAATGTGTACCTCACGGACGATCTGCCGCTGGATCGGCAATGGATCGATCAGCACGGCGGAGATCGGAAGAAGGCCTGTGCCGACCTTGTCGAGCATGCGCTCTCCGCAATTTTCTCGCGTCTTGATGAGAATCGGCTTCTGTCGATCAGGCTCAGAAATGGACAGAATAAGGTCCTCTATCGGAGCGATCTGATCAGTGGCGCGATTCTGGCTTCCATCGTTCAGCGGGCGAAAGAACGGGCCATCGATCGCATGATTGCGGCCAGTGGGGCTGAGCAAGGAGGCATGACCTTGGACGATCTGGTGAGTTCTGTCCACGCGGAGTTCCGAGAGGGCGAAATGTTGCCGCCCGACGATGCGGCGGAAGAATGGCTCAAGCTCCTCGATCATCATCCGGAACAGGTTGTCGGGATCTCCTCGTTCCGGAGAGGGCGGCAGTCCGAAGAGAGATTGATCAACCAAATAATCTAACGGCGTAAGGGGTAGGGGGTAAGGCGTGAGGGGTAGGAGAAAGAGAATAGGCCCTGTTCAGTCAAGCCGGCTCTTTTTACGCCTCACGTTTCACGCCTAACGGCATGATACGGCTATTCGGCATTGAAACTGAGTACGGAATTACTCGAGAAGACCAGGACGCGGTCGATTCGGTCGTGGAGTCGATGGAACTGGTGCGGGCCCATCTGACTGCTTCGTTCGAGCGGCGCTGGGATTATGGCGGTGAAGATCCGCACGAGGATGCGCGGGGATTCCGAGTTACCGGGCTACAGCAGGATAAAGAAGAAGACGAGTTCGCCAAGGTCGATGCCCATCGGCCATTTTCGTTTCATGAGATGAAGAGCGATCTCGTCCTCCCGAACGGCGCACGTTTCTATAACGATCATACGCACCCGGAATATTCTACGCCTGAATGCCGCACGCTCTTAGCCATTCTAGCCCATGACCGCGCCGGGGAACGCATTGTCCAGCGGGCGGCGGAGCGGCGTAATCATGCGCTTGGTGGGCCCCATGTACAGCTCTACAAGAACAACACGGATTTTCACGGACATAGTTACGGCTGTCACGATAACTATCTCGTCTCTCGCTCGATTCCCTTCCCTTCGCTGACTGCGGGGCTGTTGCCGTTCCTTGTCAGCCGGCAGATCATTGCTGGGGCGGGGAAAGTCGGTGTGGAGGGTCAAGAGAGCGGGTTCGTGCCGGGCCAATATCAGCTCTCTCAACGAGCCGACTTTATGGAGACGGACTTGAGCGTCGACACGATGCACAACCGGCCGATTCTGAATACAAGGGACGAGCCCCATGCGGTTCGTGAAAAATATCGCCGGCTGCATCTCATCATCGGCGATGCCAATATGTGCGAGTACAGCACGGCGCTGAAAGTCGGGACGACGCAGTTAGCGCTGGAGTTGATCGCGCGCGAGGCTGCCCCGGCGCTTGAATTAGAACACCCAGTTACGGCGGTGAAGCAGCTGTCTCGCGATCCGAATCTAAAGCAGGCAGTTCGCCGGAAAAATGGCAGCACCATCACAGGCCTCGACATTCAAGAACAGTACTATCTCGCCGCCGAGAAGCATTTAGCCGGCACTGACCAGGAGACCGATTGGATCCTTCGTGAATGGGCTGCCACGCTGCGGCTGCTCACCGGCGATCGTCGGCAACTCGTCGGGAAGATTGATTGGGTCACCAAGCTCTGGCTGTTGGAAACATTCATGCAGGAAGAAAAGATTGGCTGGAATGATCCCTGGTTGGCGAGTTTGGACTTGGAGTACCATAATGTGAACCAGGATCGCGGGCTTTTTCTGGGGCTCGAAGCCGAAGGGAAAGCCTGGCGGATGACGACGGAGCAGGACGTCGAATCGGCATTGCTAGGCGGGCCAGCCGATACCAGAGGGGGAATTCGCGGTCTTTGTATCAAACGGTTTCCGGATCAGATCAAATCGATGCAGTGGGAACGTATTCAGTTCAGCGGAGGGCTGCTTCCGCGGACATTGGAGATGGGCGACCTCTTCGAGCCACAGGCAGTGCAAACCTGTGCGAAGATATTCGAGCGTGCGGCA
>JANOOS010000178.1:0-2230 GCA_031421455.1 Nitrospira sp. | reverse complement strand
AGGGTGGGATTCGAACCCACGGTCCCATTGCTGGGACGCATGCTTTCCAAGCATGTCGATTCGACCACTCTCGCACCTCTCCGCACCGATTTTGCGAGGCGGCATCTTAACACGCGGTCCGGTGACCAGCAAGGTGAGCGCCATTGTGGCGGAATAGCTCGCCATACACCAAATCAGCCACAGAGATGAAGGACAATATCTTCGCTTGCCCTGTCTACCAGCCATCTATCTGCAAGGATATTTAGTGAAAGGCCCCATCACTGTCAACGGCATCAATTTTGCCTATTTCCGGCAACCATTGCATCCACATGCGATGCTCGCGTCGCTCACAACAGCATGTTGCATGACTACTTATGATTGCTATTCCTTAATGAGTTGAGCTATAGAGTCGCACCTCGGAATAGGCCTGATCAGCTCTACCGCTCTCAACGTCTCAATAAAGGTAGCGATGGAATCATGGGCACTTACTCATTTGGCAAGGAGGGTTCGATGAAGAAGGTTCTCTGTGGGTTCGCACTAGCCATGGTTGGGTGTTTGATGGGGGGACTGTTGTCCACGGAAGTCCATGCTCAAGATGTCGCTCCAGCGGCACCTTCCGCGCCGACTGCCCCCGATGTCGTGACGTTGAAAAATGGCAGCATCATTTACGGAGAGGTCATCGAAATGGCCGGCGGCGTATTGCAAATCAAGACGGCTGCCAGCCCCGACAATTTGCTGAAAGTAAATTGGAACGACGTGGCCAAACTGGCTGTCAATCACCCGATCCCCTTCCATTTGAAGGAAGGGTCCGTGATTATGGGAACCGCCACGGCAGGACCGAATGGAACGTTGAATGTGCAGGCGGAACCCTTGAAAGGCATGATGGAAGTCCCGATGAGCTCCGTGACCTCTATGAATCCTGTCATTCAACCCCCGGTCATCTACTCAGGCAGTTTAACCGGTGGCTACACGCAGACAACCGGGAACAGCCACTTACGCAATGCCAGCCTGCTGGGAGATTTCGTGGCGCGAAGCGAACAGCTCCGGCTTTCGATTAACGGCCGTTACGTTTACGGTGACAATTCCAATGCCTTGATCGCTCGAAACGCGCGCGGAACGATCAAGCTCGACTTCTTTCTTACCAAACGCTTTTTCTGGTTTGCATCCGCCTACTTTGAGCAGGATACGTTCCAGGATCTTAAAATGCGAACCGCCCTCTCCACCGGACCCGGCTATCAATTCATCGACCGGGGAGACTACTCCGGCATCCTCAAAGACATGACGCTCTACTCGGAAGCCGGTTTATCCTACTTCAATGAAGATTTCCGGGCAGCGAATGACCAGTCCTCTCTCCGAGGCCGCTTGTCGATCAAGCTCAACTGGCCGATCTTGGATGATCGCATCACGTTCTACCACTACGATGAACTGTACCCTTCGTTACAAAATACCAAGAATTATTATTTGACGATGGACAACGGTGTGCGGTTCAAGATTTGGGACGGATTCGTGAGTGGCTTCCAAGTGACCACGCGCTATAACAGCAACCCGGCGGTCGGCACCGGCGATACGGACAACATGTACCTCTGGACCCTTGGATATGGTTTCGATACGACCAGGAAACGGTAGTCGCGACAGTGCCAATGCAGTACACCCTAATCCTCGTAAGGAGGACCTATGCTAAAAGAGTTTAAAGAGTTCGCCATGAAGGGCAACGTGCTCGACATGGCGATCGGTGTCATTATCGGCGGCGCCTTCGGGAAAATCGTCTCCTCGCTGGTCAGCGACGTGCTGATGCCGCCGATCGGCCTGCTCTTGGGAGGTGTCGACTTCACAGGCCTGTTTCTCACCCTCTCGGGCATTTCTCAGCCATCGCTCGTAGCCGCGAAGGCCGCGGGGGCCCCGACGCTCAACTACGGGGTGTTCCTGCAGACCATCTTCGATTTCATCATCGTTGCGTTCGTGATCTTCATGTTCGTCAAGCAGATGAACCGCTTCAAGAGAGAAGCGCCTGCGGCGCCTCCGCCGCCACCGCCAGGGCCGACCAACGAAGAGAAACTATTGATGGAAATCCGGGACGCTCTGAAAAACCGCCAGTAAGGACCACCATAGTTGCAACGAGATTTCCCACGATGCGGGAGTGGGAAGACTCATAAGGCCGATCACCCGCGCAATCCGGAAAGGGATCATCATCATGAAAGCATTCAAAACCGCCATCCTGGCGACAAGCTTGGCCGCTCTGGCAGGCTGCGCA
>JANOOS010000177.1:0-3648 GCA_031421455.1 Nitrospira sp. | reverse complement strand
CGCCCGACTGATGGAAGAGCTGGACGAGTGTCCGTGCACTGGCATCATGGTATCCAGTCATGCCAGGGTCGATCAGCGATGCCCGGCGAAACCAGTCCAATGCTGAACCCTGCCGCCCCGCCTGGGCCTCGGCCTGCCCTCGCTCATAGGCATACCATCCGGCTGCCGGCTGGATAGTGAGGATCGCCAGCACGGCTCCACAGGCTAGAATAAGAGCGAGCCGCACCGGATGGTAAGAAAACGGCAGGCTCTGCGGTGAGATGTCCAGCTTCTTGATTGGTTGAAGCGCAAGGACGAGGCCTCCGCACACAATCAGGAGAATGACCAGCGCTGGTTCATGAAAGACAGAATCAACCGCACCATGAGCTAAAATGCCCAGCACGGCGCCGGTCAGCCCCGTAACGAGCCCTCGCTCCCATGGCTCCAAATCACTGCGCAACGTCACGGTGACTTCTCTCCCCCATACCCCGATGCCAAGCAAGAAGATCGCGAGCCCTCCCACTCCCAATTCGACCGCCATTTGGAGATACTCGTTATGAGCTGACTCAGCCCGTTTTCCATACCGAACAATGTTCGACTCAATGGGAAACCGATACTGGAACGAGGCGTATTTATACATCCCTAGCCCGATGCCCACCGGGCGATCAACCACGCGCTCCAGCGAGTTGTTCCAAATATCGATTCGGCTGAAGGCATAGGGATCCTGCACTGAGACCTCGACCATCCGCTGTTTGAGAGGATTGGGAATCACCGCCCCTGCCACGAGACTCACGATGAGGACCAGCAACGCGATCTTCCCGAATCGGTAACAGCCGATGAATGTCACGGCGATGACGAGTGCCAGCAAGGCTCCTCGTGACTGGGCAACCATAAATGCTGAAAACGTGATCGCAGCTATGCCCCAGAGAACTGCACTCTGCCACTTGTTCATCTTGCCCCTCTGGACACCGCTTAAGAGGCCAAGCACAATTGACAGGGTCACGACCTCATACGTCGCAAAAAAGTTCGGGTTAAAGAAGGTACCCTTGGCCCTGGCTTCGCCAAGCCAGACGTACTGAACAATGCCCAGCACTCCTTCGCACAGACCCATCCCCACCAACACCATGACGATGTGCCGTACCTGCCGGCTGACATGGATACCCTGGATCACCACTCCAAATAACAGGGCATACATCAGGAGGCTGATGAACCATTGGACACTCGGGTTTTTATAGGGCGCCCACCATAACGAAAGCCCAGCCCAGCCCAAGAACAGCGCGACGAGGGGCAGGAAGCGGTTCATGGTAAAAACAATGGTCCCCACCCTCATCCGATGAATCGTCCAGACAAAGGCCGAGCCGAGGAGGAGCAGTCGCATAATCAAAACGGGTACGTGCGTCGTCCCGCCCTCGATCAAGGGGGAGAAGACAATGAGGCTTCCGAGAAGAAGAACCGACACCGAGAGAGGCCGGGATAACAGCTGCTGCTTCAGGGGAACGCCTAGACTCCTGTCGAGCCACGACAAGAGACTGGAAGTGGCCCCTCCTGCTTCGGCATTGACCGACTGTTCTCTCTCACAATGTTCGATCATTGGAACCATGAGTCAACGAGATTCTGTGTGACTCGACTGTGATCAGGATACAATCACCGTAAAAGTTGCCTCTAATCCTGTCAAGATATTCTGTTGTTTTCTCTCCAAACGACGGAGGGAGAGAGACCGTCACGGCCTCTCTCCCCCTTTTCCGCAGCGGTGACCTCACCGCCTCAGAGCAACGTGTTAGATTGTCGCCGACACGTCGTTCTTCGTGTTGACCAAGCTGCGCTGGTCATTCATGGTCCACTCGTCACAGGCTATATCACCATCAATGCTCCCAATAGCGCCTGTGGTAAATCCTGTTGGACTTGCCGCAACAGTTCCAACGGTAGCAGGAGCGGCACCGGTGTTACACCCACCAGCCACCACAGCTGGCGCACCCGGGAACACCGTGGGGGTCCCAGGGCCAGGACCACCAGCAGTTGCGTCAACGGCAAACCAGAAAGAGTACCGTGGAGCCCCTGAAGGCGTATACCCGATCAGACCGATAGCCGCGGGCGCATAGGTATTAGGAACCGCTTCAGCATTGAAGGCCACGGCTGAGGTGAAAATCGCGCCGAGGGCGACTTTCGCCTCTGCCTGCTTCGACTTCGCCTGATAGGCGATGAAGTTCGGGATGGCGATGGCCGCCAAGATCCCGATGATCGCCACGACGATCATCAACTCAATCAGGGTAAAACCCTTTTGCCCTTTTAACTGTTTACACATCGGACCGCCTCCTTGTTGATGGTTCACTCACTTCGCCCCTTGCACACCCTTGCTTCTTTCTTCATCGGAACTAGCACCTGATTTCTGTTACCTATGCGCTAAAGCAGATTCGATGCCCGCTATACAGTCAAGCGACGAGAGTCATGCCTTCATTAAATATCAAGCAGTTATGACTCTTCTCCCGCCTTACAGCAGACTCAAGCGAGGGTCACCTCTTCCACTTTTTCTCCAATCAGCCAATATTTGTCATTGACTGTACGGGACCAGGCACCTTCCCTGGACTCTTTCCACGGAGAAGAAATATCTGTAAATTTCCTCACCTGCATGAGACAAACAGTCAGTGAAAACAATTATTTGGCGTGAGGTAACTAGACGAATCAGGTTTTCAAGTGCGGTGGAGAGGACTCAGGGCGATAGCTGTAGTTGAGATCAAACTGGAGCAGAGGATAAAAGGGATAACGCAGGACTTCTGTTAGGGATGAGATAACTGGATGTGTTACTGAGCGCGTATCTTCTCAGATACACGCTGCTTGGCCTGTTGGATACGTTCTTCCTGCGTTGGGTCGCCCATCCCCAGATCACGAAATCGGTCCATCAGCTTATTATTGGAAGGGTCGAGTTCCAGTGCACGGAGCCAGGCCTCGCGGGCATCTGAGAGATTCCGCTGCTTGGCGTAAATATCCCCGAGATGCTCATAGAGCACCGGGTCATCCCCGGCGAGAGAAACAGCGCGCCTTATCTCGGTCAGAGCCTCAGTGAACAAACCGGATTTAAACAGAGCCCAAGCGAGGCTATCGATATAGTACCCATTACTCGGTTTAAGCGCGACAGCCCGCTTGGTCAAGGAAAGCGCTTGGTCGATTTTGACTCCCCGCTCTGCATAGCTATACCCAAGATAGTTGAGCGCATCGGCATGATGGGGATCCAGCTTGATCGCGATCTCCATGACACGAACGACATCATCGAACCGATTGAGCTTGTCGTAGACCGTGCCAAGATTGAAGTATAAATCGGCGCTCTTGGGGTTCTGGCTGATGCCTTCTTCCAAAGCCTTTGCCGCATCGTCGAATTGTTCTTTCTGGAAATACGTCAATCCCAACACGATATGGGCTTCAGCCTGTTTCGGATTAATCGTGATGGCCTTAGTCAGGTGCGTGACGGCCTCTGGGAACTGCTTCAATCGATAGTACAACAGACCGAGATGCAGATGTCCTTCGAAGAAGGATGGCTCAAGTTGCACGTTAAACGTATAGGTCTCGATAGCCATCTTCGTGTCCTTGGACTCCTCGTAGAGAAAGCCAAGGTAATCTCTTATTTTGAGTTCAGTCGGACGCGCCTTGAGGATCTGAGTCAGTTGATCGATAGCC
>JANOOS010000176.1:0-3330 GCA_031421455.1 Nitrospira sp. | reverse complement strand
TGAGGACTATGTCACGCTGCATGAAGTCGAAATCCCGGGCCTCGAAAAACATATTCACGTCACACCGGGCGAAGTCCTGGTGCCGTTCCCTGAGTTGGAACGGAACGTCAAGCGGCGGGCGTTTTTTGCGAATTTGACCTACGTGACGGGGCTGTTTATCGGATTGCCGCTGGTCTACCC
This sequence comes from Nitrospira sp., assembly GCA_031421455.1. Taxonomy (GTDB): domain Bacteria; phylum Nitrospirota; class Nitrospiria; order Nitrospirales; family Nitrospiraceae; genus Palsa-1315. The sequence goes on along the minus strand of JANOOS010000176.1, from coordinate 3,150 downwards.
CGTGATGAAGTTCTTGATGAAACCGATGTATGCGCCGCTCGACAACGGATGGCTGAAGGTCGGCAACATCGGGAAGATAAAGACGGAGGATGCCGGGATTCAGTTCCAGTACAAGCGCAAGATCAAGGAAGTCTATCTGCCTGAAGCGGAGATTGAGAAGAACGTGTGGCTTGTCAAGGCGACTCCAGCGGTATTGGAAAAAGTGTATCAGGGGAAAGATATGGAATTCCTGGACTCTTCAGGGAAAGCCATCTGGACCAATAAGAAGGATCTGCCTTATCTTGCATTTTCCGGCAAATGTCCTCACCTCGGTTGCGCCTATAAATGGCGGAAACACAAGGTGCTCGGGCAGGTTTTTCTCTGCCCCTGCCATTTAAGCATCTATGATGCGTCCGGCAAGGTGCTGGACGGCCCTGCCCCACGTCCTCTCGACTTGCTGCCGATTCAGGTGACTGCGGCTGGCGAGGTGCAAATTATCGATATGGAATTCAAAGCCGGGACGAAGTCCCAAACGCGGATTGTGTAGATGAGCGACACTTCTTCTAGTGACACGCCGCCAACGGTCGCCGAAAAAATCTTCACCTTTGTCGATGAACGGGTGGGGCTGAAGCTCCTCGCTGCCAAGATGCTCAACGAGTCGGTCCCGGGCGGCTCTCGTTGGGCCTACGTCTTTGGGTCGATTCTATTATTCATCTTCATCATGCAGGCGATCACGGGCGTGCTGTTGATGTTCTACTATGTCCCCACCGCCGACCATGCCTACGCCAGCACCCAATACATTCTTCACGACGTCGACTATGGCTGGTTCCTGCTGAGTTACCATTTCTGGGGCTCCACAGCCATGGTGGTCTGTGTTTTTGCACATATGTCCCAAGTCTTTCTCTGGGGTGCGTATAAGAAACCGCGTGAACTCATCTGGCTGGTCGGGTTGGCGCTCTTCGCCCTCGTGATGGGATTTGGCTTTACAGGTTATTTGCTCCCGTGGGACCAGCGAGCCTATTGGGCTACGACGGTCGGCGTCGAGATTATGGATAAGACGCCGGTCTTGGGCGACTTTCTGGCGCGCTTTCTCAAGGGAGGCCCGACTCCTGGGCAGATGACCTTGAGCCGGTTCTTTGTCATTCACGTGATGGTGCTCCCAGCTGCCCTGATTGCGTTGGCCGGGTTACACCTTTTCCTCTTTCGATGTGCGGGACCGGCTGGTCCATTCAGGGGTGCGCCGGCAGAATTGAAGGCGAAGACCGACTATTTTTTTCCACGACAGATTTGGAAGGATGTGGTCGGGATGGCTGTGGTGTTTGCCTGTATCAGCGCGATGGCCTTCTGGGAACCGGTGGTTTTGCTGGAAGAGGCGACCCCTGACCCGGGGGATTATCACCCGGAACCGGAATGGTACTTCTTATTCATCTTTCAGCACCTGCGTCTCAAGATGTTTTCCGGCGAGTTGGGACAGTTTCTCGGTTCGATGGGGTTGCCCGGTCTCCTTGGAGTGTTGCTGGTGCTATTGCCCTTCTTCGACCGCAATCCGGAGCGGAATATTTTCAAGCGTCCTTTTGCCCTGATCGGATGGGTCATGCTCACAGCGTCGATCCTGCTGTTTACGGTGTCGGCGATTATCAATCGAGATTTTTTGGACTAGCGTGAACGAGCACATGTCTCCCACAAAGCTGGGGTTTGGAATTCTCTGGCCCGCCTTCTGGACCGGCTTGCCGTTCAAGCTTGCTTTGGCCGTTTTGTTCATGGCGTTCGGGATCATGCATTTTGAAAACAGAATCGCGCTTGCCTTTGTGATGCTCCTGGCGAGTCCGGTTACGGTGTTTGCGGTTCCAACAATCATCTTGGCCTTGGGTTCGAACATCGGTGAAGGCTCCGGCATTGCGTTGCTGTTCTTGCTGGCAATTCCGATCGACATCTGGTCGCTCGGGATCGTGGGACGAACATTTTTCCTCGAACGGCTGCAGCGCGAACCGCCAGGCGGGCTAGGTCTGACGCTCTGGTGGAAATGTGCCTTGGTTGGGGCCATCTATGTGCCGATACTCTGGGCAGCTCAGGGCGCGATCACTGAAGCTGCTATAGACGGCGCCTTTTCGTTACTTCAGGCGGATGCTCTGAGGGGAATTCCTCTGGCGGAGGGGATTAGTATTAAGCTGACCCTCTGGAGCACTGTCGCCACAGTGGCGCTGGTAGTGTTGTTCGTCATCGGTTTCTCGCTTGTGGGACGCATGATCCGTCGCACGGTGCAGTCGGCGGGCCATGCGCCGGAGAATTATCAAGACCTGATTGTCCGGTGGGATTTGATGCGGGTGCCGCTGGATCAAGGGTGGATGCTGACGGCATTGTCCGGCGCAGCGGTGGTATTATCGATCCTGTTCTGGTTTTCTCTCCCGGTATTTACCCCCCACCCACACGATTGTTGCCTGAAGCCTGAAGTGATGGGTGAGCCTCCCTTCAAACCCATTGAGATCCTAAATAAAAACGAAAAAATGATCGCACATCTTGCGGCGCAGGTGGAATTGTTGGTAGAACAGCGGGCGAAATCCGAACTGGAAAAAGAGCAGAGCAAGGGAAAAGGCAAGGAAGGCACAGAAACAGTGGAAGCGCCGGACGCAACAAAGCCGGCTGCGCCTACCGCCGTGAACCGGTAACATGGGAGATGATGAGGTGAGGGCAATGCGATATCAGGGTGGATGGATTCAGCGGCTTCTCCGGGGCGGGAGCGAGCACGGGGGAACGCTCTTGGGACTCGTAATCACAGCAGGCCTCCTCAGCCTTCCCGCGCTGGCTTTTGGGGCAGACGTCGCACCGGCAGCGCCGACCGAATATCGTGACATTCCCTACGTCGGCAGCCGCAACGTCATCTGGGTTGTGGCGCAGCTGCATTTGCTGCTCGCGGGATTTGTGCTGGGTGTGCCGATGTTTGCCTGGGTATGCGAAGTCGTGGCTTGGAGGGGTGGCGAAAAGCGCTATGACAAACTTGCCAAGGAATTCACCAAGCTCCTGACATCCGCTTATTCCACAACCGCGCTCTTCGGCGGCATCTTATTGTTCCTGCTGATCGCGTTTTATCCCAAGCTGATGAACTATCTGACCGATATTTTCTTCCCGTCGTTTATTGTCTATTGCATCCTCTTCCTGGTCGAGACCGCGACG
>JANOOS010000175.1:0-2117 GCA_031421455.1 Nitrospira sp. | reverse complement strand
GCCAACAGGACGATCAGCGCGACCTGGCGGAGGTAGGTGCTTTTGCCTGCCATGTTAGGTCCGGTGAGGATCACAAGCCTGTTGTCTTCACAATCAAGGTGTGTGTCGTTGGGTACGAAGATCAGATCGCTGCTGAGCTGTTCAACGACAGGGTGGCGGCCTTCCCGAATGAGGATCGCGCTGCTCTCGTCGACAAGGGGTTTCACATAGCGATGTAATGCGGCGGTCTCGGCCAGCCCGGCAAGGACATCCAGCAACGCGACAGTCTGGGCCATGGCTTGAAGGCGAGGAACTTCGTTTGCCAAGCGCCCACGCAGTTGTTCGAACAGTTCCTGCTCGAGCGCCAGCAGTTTACTCTCAGCGCCCGTGACGCGCTCTTCCAAATCCTTCAGCTCAGGCGTCATGAATCGTTCGGCGTTGACCAGTGTTTGCTTGCGGATGTAATCGGCAGGGACGCGGGCCAAGTGGGTCTTGGTGATTTCGATATAGTAGCCGAAGACCTGATTGTAGCGAACCTTCAACGAGTCGATCCCTGTCCGCTCCCGTTCTTTGGCTTCCAGCGACGCGATCCAGCCTTTACCTTCCGTGCTTGCCTTGCGCAGTTCATCGACCCCGGCATGGTAGCCCTCGCGAATCATGCCACCGTCGCGGAGCGCCATCGGCGCGTCCGGCTTGATGGCCTGCTCAATTGCGTCATGCACGTCACGGCAATCGTCCCACGACTCGAGGGCGCCGACCAGCAAGGAAGCGCGGAAGGGCTGGAGGTGGGATCGTAACTCCGGCAAGGCGCTCATGGACTGCTTCAATGCAAGTAACTCGCGAGGTCCTACGACGCCGAGTGTGACGCGACTGCTCAACCGGGCGATATCTTGCACATCACGGAGCAGAGTCCTGAGCGACACACGTTGTTGAATCCGGTCTTTCAACTCCCCGACCGCATCGAGCCGGGCGTGAATGGCCTCGCGATTGAGGAGCGGTCTGACAAGCCAGTCGCGTAGCAAGCGGCTGCCCATGGCCGTTGCGGTGCGATCCAACACCGACAGGACTGTCGGCTGTTCTTGCCCCAATCGCGGCTCACCGGCTCCCGATGGCCGCACAAGTTCTAGATTGCGAATCGTGGCGCTATCCAGATGCATGGCGTCGCCGCCCCACCGGGTCTGTATGCGGCGAAGGTGTGCGAGGGAGGCCGTTGGCTGGGTCTCACGAACATATCGTAGGATCGCTCCGGCGGCTCCGATCCCGGCGCTCAGACCGCGACAGCCGAATCCGTCGAGCGAATGCACTGCGAATTGTGTCTGGAGTAATTGTGCGGCATCTTTGGGATTGAAGGAGGACGAGGGTTGCGCACAGAGGCGTGGCCCATGTAGGCGGCTCAAGCACGATCCGGCATGTGTATGAGACTCCGGGTGAAGTAATTCCCGTGGTTCCAGCCGAGCCAGTTCATCCATGAGTTGGACCTCTGCCCGTGTCCCTTGGAACTCTGTCATCCAAAATTCCCCGGTGGAGATATCCAGGCAGGCCAGACCAATGACGGATTGCCCCTTGGCAGAGGGGACTGTCGTGTCGGAGAAAGCGACAGCCGCAAGAAAATGGGATTCTCCCGGAGAGAGAAGTTCAGTATCGATTAGCGTGCCAGGCGTATATAAGCGAACGACTTCCCGGCGCACGAGACCCTTTGCGAGTTTCGGGTCTTCCACCTGTTCGCAGAGTGCGACAGTCCGCCCGGCCTTGAGAAGCTTGGCGATATACGCTTGCGCCGCATGGTAGGGCACTCCGCAGAGTGGAATCGGGTTGGCGCTGGATTTGTCGCGAGAGGTGAGGGCAATGGAGAGCAGTCTGGAGGCGATCTGCGCATCTTCGTAAAACATTTCATAGAAGTCGCCGACGCGGAACAACAGCACGGCGTCGGGATAGCCGCGCTTGATCTCGCGGTATTGCCGCATCAAGGGTGAGGCGTCTGCGTCACTCATCGCGTTGGTCTCGATGTGATTCACCGGTGCGGGTGGGGGATACACGATCGGTGGCTGTATTGAGCGAGACGCGTAACCGCTCTAAGTCCCCTTCGGCTTCTTGCAGCGCTTTGGTTTTTCGGCGGAGTTCGATACGGCCCCGCACCC
>JANOOS010000174.1:0-6095 GCA_031421455.1 Nitrospira sp. | reverse complement strand
ATGTGGTTAAGAAACGGGCGCCGTTCTGGAAGATGCAAGGCAAAGCGTTTGTCGAGGACGAACTCGTCTGTGAAGCCGAAGTGACCGCGATGGTGACGGAAGAGAAAGCGGTGAAGGGTGATGCGTGATGAGTGACGAGTTTTGACGGGATCGCGGTCACCAACCTATCACCCATCACTGATCACTCATCACTGGAGGTAGCTAGTGCAGATTCATTCAACAGCGATTGTTCATCCCAAGGCGAGTCTCGCCGATGATGTGGAGGTCGGACCGTTTTGCCTGATCGGTGAGCATGTCACAATCGGGAAGGGAACCAGACTGTTGTCGCATGTGATGGTCGACGGATGGACGGAGATTGGCGAGCGGAACGAGTTGCATCCCTTCGCCTCGATAGGCGGACCGCCTCAGCACCTCGGATATAAAGGGGAGCCGACGAAGGTCGTCATTGGCCATGACAACATTTTTCGGGAGTATGTCACGGTCAATCGCGCAACGGTATCAGGCGGAGGGGCGACAGTGCTCGGGTCACATAATTTTCTGATGGCCTATGTTCATGTGGCGCATGACTGCCGTCTGGGCAGCCATCTCATCATGGCCAACGCCGCGAGTTTAGCCGGGCATATTACGATCGGAGACTATGCCATTATCGGGGGTCTGACGGGTATCCATCAGTTTGTGCGGATTGGGTCGTATTCTATGGTCGGTGGTTGTTGCGCCATCACGCAGGATCTCCCGCCGTACATGCGGGCTGCGGGTGGCTATCCCGCGCGGATGTATGGCCTTAACTCGGTAGGGTTGCGCCGCCATGGGTTTTCTCCCGATCGGATCTCGGTACTGAAACGGGCCTACGGCATGCTCTTCCGCTCGGGCCACCGAGTCGCTGAAGCAACCAGGCTTGCCAAGGCCGAGTTCGGAGACCAACCGGATGTCATGACGATCCTGGGGTTTCTGGATGGGACGAAGCGTGGCATCTGCCGGTCGGTCGGTAAAGATCAAGAGGATGAGGAGTAAGCGCGTGGCATTTCGACCCCAGGTCACCGATGGCGAGCGGATTGGGCTCATTGCCGGTAATGGCCGGTTCCCAATCATCTTTGCGGACAATGCCAGAAAGCTTGGCTATCATGTATCGGCCGTGGCGCATGAAGGTGAGACGGAACCGGAGTTGGCCGGCCATGTCGATCGGATCCATTGGATCAAGATCGGCCAGATGAACAAGCTGATCAAGGCATTCAAGGAGGACGGAGTCCATCAGGCCGTGATGTTGGGCGGGATTAAGAAGACGCATGTCTTTACGACTATCCGTCCGGATTTTCGCACCTTGGCGCTGGCGACGCGGTTGGCGCTTTGGAAGGACGACGACATTCTGCGAGAATTCGCAAAGGAGCTTGAGGGAGAAGGGATTGCCATCTGTGAATCGACCTTTGGGCTTGAGGGGATCCTTGCAGAAGAAGGGACGTTGACCACGCGGGCTCCATCGGAGAAAGAGTGGGAGGACATCCGCTATGGATGGGACGTGGTGCGTGAGATTGGGCGCCTCGATATCGGGCAATGTGTGGTGATCAAAGATCGTGTAGTCGTGGCCGTCGAGGCGGTCGAGGGCACAGACGGAGCCATCAAGCGCGGTGGTGATTTGGTCAAGGAGGGTGCGGTGGTGGTCAAACGATCGAAGCCGCAGCAGGACATGCGGTTCGATCTTCCGGCCGTGGGGCCTCGGACCATCGAGGTGATGGCGTCGGTCAAGGCCTCCGTATTGGCGATCGAGGCAGGACGAACCATTCTGTTGGATCGCGAGATCGTGCTGGAAAAGGCTAAGTCTGCCCGCATTGCCATTGTCGGGATCAAGCCGGATTGATGGGTGAACAGTGATGCGCGATGAGTTCCTGACAAAAAAGCGCGCCAGCGCGCCTGTTCTTTTCCCGTCGTCCCATCACCCATCACCTATCACCCATCACTCCGGGTGTGTCCGATGAAGCCGTTTCGGGCAGGAGTCATTGGCGTCGGACATCTTGGGCAGCACCATGCGCGCCTCTATGCCTCCTTGCCTGGAGCGCAACTCGTCGGTGTGTTCGATCAGTCGGTCGAGCGTGCGCAGCTGGTCGCTGATCGGCATGGGGCACGTGTCTTTCGTACGGTCGATGAGTTGTTGCCGCACGTCGATGTCGTCAGTGTAGCGGTGCCCACCTCAGGCCACTATGCCGTCGCAAAATCCTGTCTGCAGGCGGGCAAGCATCTATTGGTCGAAAAGCCGATCGCCGTGATGCCTGGTGAAGCGCAGGAGTTGGTAGAGCTGGCCAAGCAGCGGGGCTGTTGCTTACAGGTCGGCCACAGTGAACGATTCAATCCGGTCATGGCCTTGATGCGTCCCCATATCAAAAAGCCTGTGTTCATCGAATGTCACCGTCTCAGCAGTTTCAGTGAGCGGGGAACAGATGTGGATGTGGTGCTGGACCTGATGATTCACGATTTGGATCTCGTGCTGTCGTTGAATCCCGGCCCCGTTGAAGAGGTGCGCGCTTCGGGGGTGGCGGTATTATCCTCCTCGATCGATATCGCTCATGCCCGCATTCAGTTCCAGAGCGGCGGTGTGGCCAACCTGACCTCCAGCCGCGTGTCGACGAATAAGATGCGCCGGCTGCGCATCTTCCAACGAGACAATTATCTGTCGATCGATTTCCAGACCAGGCAAGGGATGATTTGCCGGCGCAGTGCCGAGGCAGGGGAGCGACCGACCGTCGAAGTGACGAATTTGCAGGGCGGAGACGAAGAACCCTTGAAGCTCCAGCTCGAATCGTTTCTTCACGCCGCCGGCACTGGCGCGAGGCCGGTGGTGTCGGGTGAAGATGGCGCCGCGGCAGTGAACGTGGCGCATCAAGTATTGCAAGCCATAGCGGCTTTTGCCGCTCGCATTGAAGAAGGGGGCAGCGGGGCATGGGAAGGGGTAAACGGGATAGAGGGGTAGTGGGGTATCGGAAGGGGTAGTTGGGGTATGGGGGTAAAGGGGTAGTGAGACATGGGAAGGGGTAAACGGGGTAAAGGGGTATGGGGGTACTGGGATGGTGGAGAGGAAAATGGGTAGCGGGATAGATAGTCGGGTAACGGTTACAGACCCTGTATTATTTTATATCCCCTTATCCCTCTGCCCCGTTACCCCCCGTGCCCCCTTATCCCTCTACCCCGTCCCCGTGCCCCCTTACCCCTTGTACCCCCGTACCCCCTTACCCCGTTATCCCTGTACCCCTTTCTTAGAATGAGAATTCTGATAGTGACAGGCGAAGCCTCGGGCGATCTCCACGGGGCGCATTTAGCTAAGGCGATCATGGCGCTCGACCCGAAGGCTCAGTTGGTCGGCATTGGTGGGGCTGCGATGCGTGCCGCAGGCGTCAGCCTAGTGCCGGGGGTTCCGCAACTGGACGTGATGGGATTGATCGGGCTGTCTGCCGTGCGCGCCATCGTGCAGCGCGTGCGCGCCATCAGGCGGGTACTGAAGGCAGAGGCCTGGGATCTTGTCGTGCTGATCGATAATCCTGGGCTGAACTTTCATTTCGCCCGGGTGGCCAAAGCCGCCGGCCGCCGTGTGCTCTATTACATTGCTCCACAAGTGTGGGCATGGCGGCCTGGGCGCATGAAGTGGATTCAGCGGCGGGTCGATCATGTTGTCGTCATTCTCCCATTCGAGCCGGAGCTCTATCGACGGGCGGGAGTGCGGTGTACATTCGTCGGCCACCCGTTGCTCGATTCGGTGGCGCCGCACTACGACCGTGGAAAGCTTCGCGCGGAATTCGGCTTGAGCGAGTCCGCCCGCGTCGTCGGATTGTTGCCGGGAAGTCGAAAGAGCGAAGTCGAAATGCTCTTGCCGGTGCTCCTCAGCGCAGCGGCTCAACTGGCTGCAGCTGAACCGGGAACGCAGTTTATCCTGGCGCAGGCCTCCTCAATTGACGATAATCTGATCCAGGCCCTCTTGCAGCACAGTCCTGTGCCGGTCCGCGTGGCGCACGACAAAGCCAGTGAGGTGATGGCCCTGTCCGATGCGTTGTTCATTGCATCGGGGACCGCAACATTGCAGGCGGCGGTAGTGGGGACTCCCATGGTGTTGCTGTACAAGACGACGCCAGTGACGTATCGGCTGGCGCGTTGGCTAATCAATGTCAAATGGATCGGGCTCGTGAATTTGGTGGCCGGTCGATCAGTCGTGCCGGAATTGATTCAGGATGAGGCGACGGCCGAGCGGTTATGCCAAGAAGTCCTGCGCCTCTTGCGCGATCCGTCGGCGTATAATGAGATGAAAGAAGGGCTGAGACAGGTTCGCCAATCATTGGGGGAACCAGGCGCCTCTCACAGAGCGGCGCAGGTGGCATTGTCTGAATGTCGACTCTAGATCGCATCGTACGATTGCTCCGCTACGTGAAGCCCTATCGGGTTCGCTTGGGTTCGGCTTTCGTGTGCTCGGGGTTGGTGGCGGCTTCCTCCGCCGGCTATGCCTGGCTCGTCAAGCCGGTTCTCGACGAGATCTTCATCAACAAGAATGAAAGCCTCTTGCTGGTGCTCCCGCTCGCGCTCTTTGCCGTGTCGGTCCTCAAGAGCGTCTTCAGCTATGGGCAAAACTATCTCATGAGCTATGTCGGAAATCAGGTGATCACCGACGTTCGACAGGAGCTGTTCGGGAAACTCATTCGCCTGCCCGTTCCCTACCACGATGTGAATACGTCTGGGCGGTTGGTGTCCCGCGTGGTGAACGATGTCACGTTGATGGCCAACGCGGTGTCGGGGGTGCTGAAAGATGTTGTGTTGCAGGGGCTCACGTTTCTGGCCATGATGGGCGTGATCTTTTATCAGGAATGGCGGCTGGCTGCCCTGTCGGTGATCGTCATTCCCTTGGCTGTGCTCACGACGCTGCGGATGGGGAAGCGGTTGCGGGCGTTGGCGGTCAGCGGCCAGGAGCGGATGGGGGATATGGCCTCTACACTTCAGGAAACATTATCGTGCATTCGCACGGTCAAGGCCTATGGACGCGAAGAGTCGGAGGCCGCGCGGTTTCAACAGAGCAACCGTTCTTTTCTCCGTACAACGATGAAGGCGGCTCAAGTCTTCTCCCTCGGGTCGTCGCATATGGAAGTGATCGGTGTCGTGGGGGTCGCGGCGATTATTTGGTATGGCGGGTTCCTCGTGATCAACGGCTCGATGACGCCGGGCGCGTTTTTCTCATTTCTGGCTGCAATGTTCATGGCCTATACGCCGATTCGCAAGCTGGCCAACTCTAACAATCAGGTTCAACAGGCGCTGGCTGCAGCGGAACGGGTCTTCGACGTTTTGGATCTCAAGACCGAGCAGGATGCGGAGAAGGGCCAATTGGAGTTGCCGCGGGTTGCGCAGTCTGTGACGTTCGACGATGTAACGTTTTATTATGAGAGCCAGGCTGTGCCGGCTCTCAACGACATCAATCTGACGATTCGTGCCGGAGAAATGGTGGCCCTGGTGGGCAGCAGCGGCAGCGGAAAGACGACGCTGGTCAATCTGATCCCGCGTTTTTACGAACCGGCAACCGGTCGAATTCTCATCGACGGAGTCGATATTCAGTCCTACACCCTCCGCTCGCTTCGATCGCAGATCGGCATGGTGTCGCAAGATGTCGTCTTGTTCGACGACAGTATTCGCAACAACATTGCCTTTGGACGGGAGGACGCGACCGACGACGATATTATCCGGGCGGCGCGATTGGCCTATGCTCATGATTTTGTCGAGCGATTTCCGCAGGGGTATCAGACAATCGTGGGTGAGAAAGGGGTGAAGCTCTCAGGCGGGGAACGGCAGCGCTTGGCCATCGCCCGCGCGATTTTACGCGACCCCCCCCTGCTCATCCTCGATGAAGCGACGTCGGCGTTGGACACAGAGTCCGAGCGGGTCGTTCAGCTGGCCCTTGCCAACTTGATGAAAAATCGAACGACCGTTGTGATTGCCCATCGGTTGTCGACGATTCAGCAGGCCGATCGAATCATGGTGTTGGCCCGAGGGTCGATCGTCGAAGTGGGGACGCACGACGAGCTGCTTCGCCGTGGCGGACAATACCAGCGGCTCCACGCCATGCAGTTCCAGGATGT
>JANOOS010000173.1:0-2941 GCA_031421455.1 Nitrospira sp. | reverse complement strand
TGGGATTAAGGCTTCGATTGCCTTTTTCTTTGTGGCGCTATGCTGGACGCTCTCAGCGAAAAATTCGAAAATATTTTCAAGAAGCTTCGCGGTTCTGGAGTGCTCACTGAACAGAACATCGCGGAAGCGTTGAAAGAAGTTCGTCTCGCGCTGCTCGAAGCCGACGTCAATTTCAAGATCGTCAAGGACTTCATCGAGCGGGTTCGCGTGAAGGCCGTTGGGCAGGAAGTCCTCAAGAGTTTGACGCCTGGGCATCAGGTCGTCAAGGTCGTATGGGACGAGCTGCGGGAGATGATGGGCCGTGAGAGAGCCGGTCTGGCTTTGGCCTCGAATCCCCCTACGGTCGTCATGATGGTGGGGCTCCAAGGCGCTGGAAAGACGACGACGTGCGGCAAGCTTGGACGGTACTTTAAGGCTCAAGGGAAACGGGTTCTCCTGGTTGCGGCAGATCCTCGTCGTCCGGCAGCCGGTGACCAGTTGGCGAGTCTAGGTCGAGATCTTGCGATCGATGTATATCGTGCCGATCAGGCACAGGCTGTCCAATCCGATGTTGTCCGCATCTGCCAGGCTGGTGTGGAACGGGGACGGGACCAGGGGTGCGATCTCGTCATACTGGACACCGGCGGGCGTCTCCACATTGACGATGAGTTGATGGGGGAATTGGTGGCCGTGAGAGCCGCCGTGCAACCGCACGAAGTACTCTTGGTGGCCGATGCTATGACGGGCCAAGATGCGGTCACGATGGCAAGTCAATTCGATCAACGTATCGGACTGACCGGCGTCATTCTGACTAAGGTTGAAGGCGATGCTCGTGGCGGGGCGGTGCTGTCTATCCGGGCGGTGACCGGCAAGCCGATCAAGTTTTTGGGTGTGGGCGAGAAGCTCGATGCGCTGGAGTTGTTTCATCCCGATCGGATGGCCTCGCGCATCCTTGGAATGGGCGACGTCCTTTCGCTGATCGAAAAGGCGCAAGAGACCTTTTCTCGTGAGCAGGCGGAAGATACGCAGAAACGGCTGACCAGCAACACGCTCACGCTGGAGGATTTCAGTGCCCAGCTAAAGCAAGTCAGCCGCCTGGGTTCGATGGATCAGATTTTAGGGATGCTGCCGGGCGGTCAGAAGCTCAAGGGCGCGATGGATGGTCAGGTACCGGAGCGAGAGATGAAACGAGTCACGGCGATGATCGACTCGATGACGGTACGCGAGCGGCGCGATCATACGGTCATCAATGGAAGTAGAAAAAAGCGGATTGCCCGTGGAAGCGGGACGAAGGTGGAAGAAGTGAATCGATTAATCAAACAGTTTCTCTCGGCGAGAAAAATCGCCAAGGTTATGGCAGGATCTGGAGGGCGTCGGCAACTTGCGCAACTGATGCGCTCCAGGTGATTCATGGCATTCAGCTGTCAGCTATCAGCTTTCAGCCTCATGCAGAATCGAATTTGAAGTCAAAGAGCTGACAGCTGATGGCTGACAGCTCATTCATCAAGGAGGACAACAGTGGCTGTTCATTTGAGATTGACCAGGACAGGACGACACAAGCGACCGCTTTACCGGGTCGTGGCAGCGGATTCCCGGAAGCCGCGCGACGGGCGGTTCCTGGAAATTCTTGGGATCTTCGATCCCTTGAAAGAGGCGGGTCTGCCGGAGTTGAAGCAGGAGCGAGTGTTGAGCTGGTTACGCCAGGGCGCTCAGCCGACCGTCACGGTCAAGACCCTGCTCCGCCGTTGTGGTGTGTGGAAACAGTTTGAGACAGAGAAGGCGGCGAAGAAGAAGGCCGTCTAGGACATGACGATCGCCCAGCTAGATTTTGTCACGGTCGGCAAGATCGAGCGCCATTTTGGTGTGCGAGGCGAATTCAAAGTGCGATCGTTGAGCGATGTGCCTGGCCGGTTGGAACATCTGAAGCAGGTACATGTCCTGGATCCAACGGGGCAGATGGTTGAAAAGACGGTGACTCATGTTCGGCGTGCCGGTTCGACCTACATCATGGGCCTTGTTGGCGTGACGACACCGGAGGAAGCTGCGGCGTTGCGCGGGGGATTGATCCAAGCGCCGCGTTCTTCAGCGGCGGTGTTGGATGCGGACGTGTACTTTGAGTGCGACCTCATCGGGATGACGGTCGAGAACGAGCGGGGCGACGAGGTCGGAGTGCTGGAGACGATTTTGGAGATACCGGACAATCGCGTTTTCGTCGTTCGCAAGGGGGTGGAGGAAGTCCTCATTCCGGCCGCGAAGAACTTTGTGACCTCGGTGGATCTCCAGCGCCGTCGGATGATGGTTCGCGGGATCGATGACTTGGCTGAGGATCGCCATGCGCTGTGACATTCTGACCTTGTTTCCCGACATGGTGGCGCCGGTGCTCGGTCAGAGCATTCTCAAGCGGGCGCAGGAAAAAGGTCTCTTACATATTACGGTGCGCAATTTGCGCGACTATACTCTTGATCGCCACAAGGTGGCGGACGATGTGCCCTATGGCGGAGGGGCCGGGATGGTGATGAAGGCCGAGCCTATCTTGCGCGCGGTGGAACAGATTCAGGCCGACTATGCACAGGCTGGCGAACAGATTCGTCTGCTGTTTCCCTCTCCGCAGGGTCGCCCGTTCACGCAGGCCTATGCGCAAAACTTGGCGGCTGACCCACGCCGGCTCCTGATCCTCTGCGGCCACTATGAGGGCGTGGATGAACGAGTACGGCTGGCCTTGAACCCGGAAGAAATTTCCGTCGGAGACTATGTATTGACAGGGGGCGAGTTGCCGGCGCTGGTGCTCATCGATGCCGCAGCCCGTTTGGTTCCCGGCGTTTTGGGTGATCCGGAGTCGATCGAGGAAGAGTCTTTTACGGATGCATTGCTCGAATATCCGCACTACACGAGACCAGCGGAGGTTCGAGGGATGCCTGTGCCAGAGGTGTTGCTTTCAGGACATCACGAGGCCATTCGTCTG
>JANOOS010000172.1:0-9135 GCA_031421455.1 Nitrospira sp. | reverse complement strand
TGACAGCCGAGATCGCCTCGTCGCTTACCGGTGGAATGCCGGGCGTAGGCCCTTCCGCCGGGTCGGTCAGGAGCCGGTACTCGAGGAGCACCCGGTCGTCGATTCGAATCCATTCCCGCCGCTCGTCCGACAAGCTTTTGGTAGTTTTAGTTGAAGGAGGGAGCATGGTTGTACTCATTGGGTTTTCCTGAAGAAGGTTTCTAGTTTCTAGTTTCTGGTTTCATGTTGTCAGGAAAGAACCTCCTAAAACTTGAAACTCGAAACATCAAACTAGAAACTCGAAACGCTTCACGAGGTACGCCGATCATGCCACCTGGTCCATGCGAGGGCGCTCTATGTCGCTCAGCCCTTGCCAGGACCGTATGCCTTGCAATTTCAGGCGGGTCTTCGCTGCCTCGCTCAGCTGCGATTGGACGGCTAAACGAGCATTCACAATTCGGGCTGTGACTTCCCGGTCAAGCTGAGTCAGATCCGAGGCGAGCACCGGAGGCATCGGGTGGTCACGGAGATGCTCTCCGCGCAGCCGGTACCATTCCTCAACCTGATCCCACCGTCCAAGCTCCGCAGCCTCACCGGCCTGCGCCGTCAAGGAGCGCAGGTTCTGCTCCCAGACTTTCGGACTGTTGAATGGTAAATGGTCAATGGTCAATGGAGAATGTTCAGATTTCATCAGATGGTCTCGCCCTGCTAGTCCTTACTAATTCCGACCGTTGACCATTAACCATTGACCATTCTTCATGGACCATCCACCATGCACCATTCACCATTTGCCATTCACCATTCCCAATGCCGGCTGAGCCTGCTGCTGAGCCAGCTGGTGCCAACCTCCTCGCATTTCCTTCAAACATCGCAGCGGGCCATTGAGACGGCTCGCATCGTTGCGCAGGTTGGCCTGCGTAAACTCCGCGAGCATGTAATCATAGAGACGGTATAACGACTTGGCGATTTCACCGCCCCGTTCGAAGTCAAGGACGTTGGACAATTCACTGACAATGCCGACGGCTCTCCCAAGAAACCGAGCCTTGTCAGGCTGATGCCGTCGGGCGATACCGTCGCTCGCGAGTTCGACCGCCTGAATGGCGGAATCGTACAGCAGGACGATGAGCTGAACGCCCGATGTGGTCAGCACCTCCGTTTGACGATACCGTGAGGCTGCTGCTGTGGTGGACAAGGTATTCATCATCGTGACCCCTGTGACTATTGTGATTGTAAGAAAGTGCTCTGGCCTTTCAGCCGGCTCAGGAGACCATCGAGCGATGCATACTGTCTCTTGAGTGCTTCCTCGTAGGCTGAGAGGGAGTCTTCTTTTCTCCCGATCTCGGTCGTCAGATTACTGAGCTGCTTGGTCAATGCATTTTTGCGGACCGTGAGTGAGCCTGAACCGACGTCATCGATTGCATCGATGGCCGCATTGACTCGCTGAGCGACACCGGCCACCGTGGCCTGGTTAATGAATAGCGCTTTGACGGCGTTGTAGTTGGAGCTGAGCACGCTGTCCAGCTTGGCGTCGTCCACCGTGACCGCGCCGTCTCGCTCAGTCTTAAAACCGATTTCCCCCACGGACGAATAGGAAGTCAGTCCGCCCACAGGAGCGGAGAGGGCCTGCCGGAGTTGTGACAGAAACCCTTTCGCCGTAGGTTCGTTGAAGAAGAGCGCGCCTTTTTTTGTGGCAACATCGTACGTGGTGCGTTCATTCACAAACTTCACAATGTCGTTATAGGCCGCGGCGAACTTTTTGATACTCTCTTTGACCGCGCCGTTGTCACGCGTGACATTGACGGAGACGGTGCCGGCCCCGGTTGTTTTCAGAAGTGCGAGCGTTACGCCTGGAATCGCGTCTGTGATGGCATTGCTGCTGCGCTGCACGGTCACGGGATTCAACGCCTGGTCGCCGACAATGGCGATAGCATCCTGGGCGGCCTGCAGGGTATCGACGCCACCTGTACCGCCGCCATTGGAAAAATCCAAGGTCGTTCCGTCGCCCACGATCGTCACTCCATTGCTCGCTCCTGACGCTGTGGCCGTGAGGATCAAACGATAGGCCGGCGCGCTCTCGCTGCCGGCATTCACAATCGACGCGGTCACGCCGGCGCCCAAGTCGTTGATGCCGGTCTGCAAGTTTTCAAGCGTGGCATCCCCATTCAGCGTCACGGTCTGGTCGGTTCCTGTTCCTACGCGGAAGGTAAACGTGGCCGATGCGCCACTGACGATATCGGTGGTCACGCTTGAGACGGCTGTGGCGGCTTTGTTCGTAATTTGATGCGACTGCGCCAGCTGCGTCACCCGGACAAGATAGGATCCTGGCGTCGCGGTCGATGATGCCGAGGCAGTCAATGCGGTCTGGTCTGAGACGGTCGTGCTGGATCGATCGAAGGCGGTCGGCAATCGCAGTGCATCTCCAGCCGATTGCAAGGCCAGAAGCTTGCCGCCTAACAATCCGTAGTCTGTCAATTTCGATTGCGCTGTCGTTTTCTTCTGGCTGAGTTGATTGATGGGAAGACGTTGGATTTTGACCAGTTGATCGACTACTTGCCCGAAATCCAGTCCGTTTCCCAATCCCCCGAACGAAATCGATGCCATAATTTCAGTGTTCCTGTACTTGTGAGGCGTATCTCATTCAAACGTTTCAGGTGTCAAGTTTCTAGTTTCATGTTTCTGGTTTCAAGTTTTCGGAGATTGTTTCCTGACAACAAGAA
Source organism: Nitrospira sp. (assembly GCA_031421455.1). Lineage (GTDB taxonomy): Bacteria > Nitrospirota > Nitrospiria > Nitrospirales > Nitrospiraceae > Palsa-1315. The sequence continues at coordinate 6,439 of JANOOS010000172.1, read as the reverse complement.
ACCTGAAACAAGAAACTAGAAACTCCACTCCGGACGAACGACGCTCATTACGCGCGTTCCTGAACCAAGAGACCTTTCGGGTCACCGAGTTGCCTGGCCAAGTCTAGAAGTTCCTGCGAGGGAATCTGGCGAATGATCTCTCCGGATTCCCCGTTAAGAATCTTAATCACCACCTTGTGCAAATCGGAATCGATCTCGATCTCCAGGCGGGACGTGGTTCCACGAAGCGCATCCTTGACGCGCACTGCCGCCTGTTCGACCTGCTCCTTCGTCGGCGCCGGCGCTGGGACAGGAGTCTTGAAATCGGCTGCTACCCTGCTGTCTCCGCCGCGAACGGGCTTTGCGTCTCCCTCGGATTGGGGCGGAGCGAGATGGAAACCTTGAGGCGGTCGAATATTTTGGACCATAGATGCCTCCCTAACGATGATCTGTCGAATGGTCAATGGTCGGAAATCATCAGATCGAATCCGATTCAGGCCATTGACCATTCCCAATGCTGCGGACCCATCCTCCGCCGGAGACCCAGCCGCCAAGGCGACGGCTGGGCGATGACTCCTGAGGAACGAGATATCGGTCTACCGCAGCAACGCAAGGGCCTGTTGCGGAAGCGAGTTAGCCTGTGCCAACACCGCGATACCCGATTGTACGAGCACCTGATTCTTCGTGAATTGAGACGTCTCGTAGGCGATATCCGCATCGCGGATCCGAGATTCTGCCGCCACGAAGTTCTCACTCGTGACCTGAAGATTCGCAATGGCGGCCTCGAAACGGTTTTGAATCGAGCCGTATTCCGCTCGGGCGGTGGCAATCGAACTGATCGCGCTGTCGATATTGCTCAACGCGCTCTGAGCGTTTGCCGACGTCGAGATGTTCACGGTTGCCAAGCCGATGCTCGTCAAGTCCAAATCGTTCAGATCGGCGGTGAGCGAGTTGCCCGCGCCGCTCTTGAAGCCGATGAAGACTTCTAATGAATTGGTGACCCCACTCAACAGCGCCTGGCCGTTGAACTCGCTTACGGTAGCGATCCGGTCGATTTCAGACCGGAGGGTCACAAACTCTTGATCCAAGTACGACCGCTCCGTGGCGCCGACAGTACCGCTAGCAGACTGCGTAGTCAGCTCACGGAGACGGGACAGCAAGTTACCGATGGTGGACGCGGCGCCGTCGGCGACCTGCGTCAAACTGATGCCGTCGTTCGCATTACGCGTCGCTTGATTGATGCTGCGTATCTGCGCGCGCAATGTTTCTGACACGCCGAGTCCGGCGGCATCATCCGATGCGCGAGTGATTCGAAGGCCTGAAGACAGCCGTTCAACCGACCGTTGCAACTGATTCGTATTGACGGTCAAATTGCGCTGAGCCGCGATCGAAGCCGGGTTGTTATTGACGATTAAAGCCATGGATCTATTCCTCCTTGAATACCGAACGAATCAACCACTTGCACTTCCCGGCGTCCGTGCCAGGATTGTTTTGACCTGCAACTCCGCCGATAGCATGCATACCGGCAAGGTTCCCAGGTCGTGCATCCCTTATCGGCCCCAGCCGCGCCACACTTGAGCCTGCATGAGGCATAGGACAGAGAAAGGTCATAGTGGTCAACAACCGACGGTATTCGGCACGTAGGTTCATATAGGAGCCTTAACTATTCAGGTAGATAGACTGAAGGCTTTAAGACTGAAGGTTTTGATACGAGATAATTTATAGCCTTCAGCCTTCAGCCTGAACCCCTGAGTAATTGCCAGAAGCCAAGCTTGGCATGATCTCGAATTCCAGGATATCCGCTACGCGAACCGGGTCTTGAATGGACCGGGCATCCAAGAGTTCCTGAATCCAGGAAGAAAAGGCTTGCAGATCGCCGCCAGCCGGCAGGCTAGGCCCGGCGGTCTGAAGCAGTTCCACATAGTCGGCTAACTGTCCGAACCATCGGTCCAAGGCTGAAGGAATAACTCCGCTCATACGCAGCGGCGCAAGGAATCCCTGAGCCTCGGCTTTCAATGTCGAAGCAAACTTGGTGATGGCCGGCGCAGCATTCGTCATGATCTCCGGAATATTCTGTGAGCAGGCGTCGATCGGCCCCACCTCTTTGAGAAGCTTATTCAACAGTATGGGCTGAAGATCGCGATCTGTAATCGGACTCCCTCCAAGCTTCAGCGAAGTAACCAGCCGATTCTGCGCATGCGCGCGATCGCTGACCTGCGTCAGCACCTCGCTGACCGGCTGATCGTCACTGACGTCCCATTGATCCTGATCGAGTGTGATACGCATGGCTTAACTCCTTATAAAAAATATGACGCGCGACGCGTAGTTCGAAGTTCTGAGTTCTGAGTTCTGAGTTTGATACTCCGAAAACTTCGAACTTCGAACCTCGAACCTCGAACCCTCGCGCGCTACGCGACGCTTGATATCATCGGCAACTGGCGCCGCCCCGCCTCGGACTGCGCTGGCGCGGCTGACAACAACGATCCGGCTCTGGCGATGCGCTGCTGCCAACGTCGATAGGCCATCATGTGACGATCGGCCAACCTCGTCAGACCGACGACATCGTCGTTATGGATGTCTCTGATCATGGCAACGGTAGTAGGTCCAGTGACCGAATGGGCCATCATCCGAGGCAAAAGCTGCTCTCGCTCTTGGCGGAGCAGCGCCTGTTCCCGTTGTAGTGTTGCGACCGGAAGCGGGTGACGCCTCGTAAGCGCTGCGATATGCCGGGCATGCTGTTCCAACTGACGCAGAGGCTGAACCGCTTCTTTCATCCAAGCCAACGACTGGTCTCGGTCCGGCGCAGGCTCAGAGATCGGAGCCAATTTACTGGGTTTGCCGGTGAAATCTTCGTACCAGAATCTCCTCCAAAAGTCGGCATACCATGCGGCGCTTGCATCGGCATGTCCCGCGCGCAAGACGAAGGAGCCAAGTCCATCGGCATCTGCGCCGGATTGATAGACACGCACCCCTGCGCTCCACGAGGGAAACGGAGCAAGTCCGATGGCATGGAGACAGAGGTTTGCAATCTCTTCGGGAACCAATCGATCTTTACAGGCATGGTGGGCGCAGATCTGGTCGAACCCGCAGGGCGAGCAGGCGAGATCCGGCTGAATCACCCAATGGCCAGGACCGTAGGGCCCAGTTTCATTGTGATCGACATGGCCGACCGACAGATCGATGACCGACGTTCCTACGCCGACCGCGAGGTGCATCGGCCCCGTGTCGTTGGTGAGGAGCAGTTGACAGCGCGACAACAGGCCGACAAGTTGATTGAGCGTCGTCTGGCCGCTTGCATCGAGAATCGGCGCCGTTCCCCCGTCGGCGCGATAGGTCTCCTTGGCCAGCTCGATGGCTTCAGTTTCGGCAGCCGTGCCGATCAGGACAATCCCCACGTCTGGGTAGCGGCTCAGCCGTGCCATCGTCCGGCCAAAGTACTCCGGCCTCCAGGCTTTCATGACATCGCTGGCTCCGACCTGTACGGCGATCCAACGATGGATGGTCCGGTCAGGAGACCGAAGAAACCCCTCTGCCCAGGCTCTCCCATCGGCTGGGACTGTGATCGACAACGGCGAGAAGGAGCCGGGACCGCTCCCACCCATGGCATAGAGATCCACCAGGTTGAACCGGTTAAAACGTCGATGCCGATGCAGGTCCGTGAAGTAGGACAGCCAGGGATTCTGCACGATGGGGCCTCCGTCCGGCCCTGCGGTAATCCCCCGCAAATCCGGCGCGCCGATGTAGGAGGCAAGTAAACCGGTCTGGCGATTGAAGGTGAGATTGACGATGCGATCGTATCCCGTCGCTCGTAGCGGCGCAGCCCAAGCGGTCATCTCGCTCATGAGCGTCACTAGGCTCTTGGATTGTGTGCGGCAGTCGTCGAGTAATCGAGTGAAGTCGCAACTGATGACCTGTCGAAGTCCGGTCAGGAGTGCCGCCGTAGGAGCGAAACTACGGTCGACCACCAGGTCGATCTCGGCATCCGGCCATTCCTCCCGCAATCGGGACAACAGGGGACCGGTCTGAATCAGATCCCCCATGCGAGTCACGTTGATGATCAGCACTTGTTTGGTCATATCGAGCCGCCGCGGCTCAGGGGTTTAGGCTGAAGTGTTCGGAACTTCGGTCTCTGACCTTCGGCCTTCAGCCTGAACCCCTTCAGCCTATCTACCTGAGCCGTCACACCAAATCCTTCGTTTCGGACCGATACTCATCCAGCATGAGCAGCATCAGATCTTCCCGTGACAGGGTACCCATAGGACCGCGTGAACGGATCTGTGCTGCAAGCTGCTTCAACTCCACCCGCTGGGTGGAGGGAAAGGTTCGTAAAGCCGATGCGACTGATGGAAATGAATCGGCGGCGGCTACGGCCAGAGTTTCTGCCTGACGGCCTCCTCGTAAAATCGGCCCGATACGATCGGGGCTGGCGACTCCGATCCGGGACAGCAGGTCGCGCATACGGTGTTGATAGGTATGTTCGGCCAGCACACGCCGACGGGCTTGCGCTGCCATGGCGACGCGCTGCGCTGGTTCGTGAAGCCAACGGGCGATTTCGGCTGGGAGCGCGTCTGGTGACGACACGGTGGCCATTTCGTTCTCGGCGAAGAGCTCCGGCATCAGCGACCGGCGGTCGGCAAGTTGAAAGGCGCCGCAAGCGGCCAGTTCGAAGGTGCGGGGATTCACAAAATCTCCGTCAGGATCGAATCCGGCCCCGGCCCAGGAATGCAGGTTGAGGTTCACGGAACTCGCGTTGAATATTTTTTGGCAGGTATCGGTATCAACCCGGGCGCCGTTGCGTTGAAGCACGGAGGTCAGACCGGTCGCGCCGTCCCATTCATTACCCCAGAGTTTGAATGTCCAATCTTGTCCGACGAGCCTGGGAAAGATCTCACGGCGGTTGGCATAGCCTGCGCCGACGAACGAGACATCCGACCCGTATTCTTCCCGTTCTTCCTTGGTCAATTCCAAGGGCCGGTGCAGGGATGGATCGGCCGCCATGGGCAGGTAGCGCACGTCCTTCGCACCGGCCCGTTTGAGCGCTGCGATGCAAGGCTCTTGCTGGATCACGAACCAAAAATCGTAGCCCGCCGCCAACTGTTGCCAATAGGTCAGATGCCGGTAGTTTTCGACAAACCACATCGCCGTCAGAAATTTTTTGCGCCGGAGATGCTCCAGCGCCGGAAGAATTAACGGCGACTGCGCGAGCGACAGCACCAGGTCTGGCGGATCTTCCGCCAACTGAGCCATCGTGACCCGGCTCAGCATCTCCGCATATTTACTCTGCAAGGCCAGCCGATGTTGCGAGTTCTTGAGCAATTCCAGTTGCTGATAGCTCGTGGCATGGACGCTATGATCAAGCCAGCGTACGTCATGTCCGAGCGATTCAAGCGCGCTGACCGCATAGCGGGTAATGGGCAGGGAGCCTCCGTAGATCGGCCCCACAACGGCGATGCGCAGCTGCCCGACTGCTTGGGCCGCAGCTTTCCGCTGCAAAACCGTTTCGATGGCACGGTGGCTGTCAGCATGTAACGAGGCAGCCGGGGCATAGGTAAGGAGTCGCAGCGGATGACCGGCTTCGGCGATCCGTTCACCGATCGCCTCTGTTGTGCCCCACGCCCAGGAGACCCGATCGATCCAGTCGCCCCAAGTACGAACCGTTGCCGCATCGGCTAAGACGTTTAGATCGGGAACGACGAGGACGACCGGTACAGTCCGGGGCAAGCGCGCGCACAATGCTTCGACGTGGTAGAGCAAGCCTACGCCGAAGACGACGATCGTCTCTCCTTCTTGATGCGTCTGGCCCTCGGCCCAGGCCTGCGCTTCTTTTATGGGATCGTAGGCACTGTGAATCCACCGTCCATTCGTGCGTGCCGACGACATACCGGTGCGTGCCGGCACGATCTCCAGCGCGCCTCCCCCACTCTGCCTGATTGCCGCTGCCAGAGCCTGGTCACGCTGCGCCAGTCGACTGATATTGATTTCGAAGGAGTTCATCGCACACCCTGTAGAGTCAATTGCTGTTCTGTTAATCGATGCCAAACCTCAGCTCGCTGATCTTCTTGTGGGTCTCTGCCGCCCACTGGCCGGAAGATGGCGCCCCATTCGTCATGGTGAGACTGTCACAAGGACCACCCTGCGACTGGTTCTTGTTCCGACGCTGTCGCGGACTCTCGAATCACCTTCACGCTGGCTTGAATGGGCCAGGTCTCCGGCAGAGCGCGATCCGATTGCCACACCCAGTGGCCCTGCCCATAGGGGCCTGTTTCATGCACACGCGCGCGTGAAAAATAGAACCCCATCGCGCTGGTTCCGACAGAAGCTGCCAGATGCAGTGGCCCAGTATCGGCGCCAACGGCCCAGTGACATCGTTTCAAAATCGTGGCGAGTTGCAGAAGGGTCGTGCGCCCGGTGGCATCCCACAGACGTCCGGCAATCATCGGCGAGAGCCCATCCTGAATCG
>JANOOS010000171.1:0-2262 GCA_031421455.1 Nitrospira sp. | reverse complement strand
CGGCATCCGGAGGTCTGTGAGGATCAATGAAGGGAGCGAATCCAGCACCGACCGCAGAGCCTCGTCCCCATCGGCCGCTTCCCGAATGGACACCCCCAGATCATACAGCTCATCGCAGAGAAGACTCCGCATCTCCCGATCATCTTCGGCGATGAGCACCACAGCTTGCTTCTTCCCCTGTGCCATCTAACCCCCTGCTTCGGCCTCCGTCACTCTCGACCTGGTCTCTACAGACCAGATGAACCTTCGCCCTCTGCAGAGATGCAATGCACAACCCGTGCAAGCCGGATCGTCTCTCCGGCGAGGTATGATCGATTCCAGATCTGGGCCAACTTGCTTGAGATTTCCTTGGAATGAGCAAAACTGAGGAAGGAACCGCATCCAGGCGCCCTGATGAAAATTGCGACAGATACCCCCTCGCTTCTGTCGCAGATTGCGACAGAAAGAGCGCCAGACGCATTATCGGAAGGTTGAGGCTACAGTTGAGGTGTTCGAGGACTGGCGAGGCAGATGAAGGTTCGAGGTTCACAGTTCGAGGTTTCAGAAACTTCGAACCTCGAACTTTCCACGCCTCACGTTACGTTTTCAGCGGAGCTTCTTCAAGGGGAAGTCGGATCCAAAACGTTGTGCCCTTGTCGACGACACTCTCCACAGCGATAGTCCCGCCATGTTCCTCGATGATACCTTTCACGACCGTGAGACCCAAACCGGTCCCTTTCCCAACATCTTTCGTCGTGAAAAATGGCTCGAATACCTTCGAGCGAATCTCTTCCGGCATCCCGTGGCCTGTATCGGACACCCCAAGGCGCACATGCCTGTTCTCTCGATCGAGGCTCAGCCCGAGCCGCCCCCCCTCCGGCATGGCATGGAGACTATTCATCACGAGATTGATCAGCACTTGGATGAGTTGGTCCCGATCGGCACGGACAGGAGGCAATGACGATTCAATCGACTTGTCAACCGTGATGCGTCCGTGGACGATCCGTTCTTGAAACATCTCCAGGCTGTCGTCCAAAATCTCACCGACATCGACAGCCCCCCACTGCGGCGTCCTCCGCCGGGCAAAGGTGAGGAGTTGGTTCATCACCTTGGTGATTCGCTCGACCTGCGTGACGATCGTGGCAAGGCCCTTCTTCATCCCTTCATCGGCTGTACGTTGGAGCAGATATTCCGCGCGCCCGAGGATCACGTTCATCGGCGTACCGATTTCATGCGCCATACCGGACGCCAATGTGCCCAGCTCCGCCAACCGCTCAGCCCGTCGGAGTCGTATCTCCAAACGTTTGCGCTCAGTAATATCCAGGATCGACGCCACCACCCCCATCCCTGTGGCCGTCTGAATCGGCGTGAGTCCGATTTCAACAGGAATTTCACTCCCGTCCTTCCGCAAGCCAAACAACTCGCGTCCGCCCCCCATCGATCGTGTCTCAGGCGCCTTGCTGAACCCGGCCCGGTGCTGCCGGAGACCGAATCGAGACGACACTGGAATCAGCATCTCGACCGACTTGCCGAGCACCTCGTCCCTCTCGTAGCCGAATTGGCGGAGTGCGGAGGCATTCACCATCATAATAGTCCCACGCTCATCCACCAACAGCATGCCATTGGGAGCGGCCTCCACAATCAGACGAAACTGTTGCTCGCTATCGGATAGTTCCTGGCTCACTCCGGCGTCTTCCCCTCGATCTCGCCCAGTTTCCGATAGAGTGTCTTGCGATCGATTCCGAGCATGTGGGCCGCCTGGTACTTATTGCCGCCGGTCTTTTCGAGAATCTTGAGGATGTACTCTTTCTCCACTTCGTCCAGCGGCAGAGTCCGTTCAGCCGCATCGTCCAGCACACGCCGATCGCCACGGGCTCCTTGAATTGTCGATGGGAGATCGTCAGGAACAATTTTCTCGCTTCGGCTGAGCGTGACGGCCCGCTCGATCACATTTTCCAATTCACGCACGTTGCCCGGCCAGGAATAGTCCACCAACATCGCCATTGCAGATTCGCTGACGCCCTGTATCTGTTTCCCGCGAGTGGCCGCGCACTTCTTCATGAACGAATCCACGAGGAGCAGAATATCTTCGCGGCGCTCGCGCAAGGGGGGCAGGCGCAGTTCGATCACATTGAGCCGGTAGTACAAATCCTCCCGGAAGCGCTTTGCCTTGACCTCTTCCGTCAAATGCAGGTTCGTCGCCGCAATAATGCGTACATCAACGGGGGTCGGTCTGTTGGCCCCCACGCGGCGAATTTCTTTCTCTTGGATCGCGCGCAAGAT
>JANOOS010000170.1:0-2403 GCA_031421455.1 Nitrospira sp. | reverse complement strand
TCAGCCAGGATGCTAGGCATGCTGGTGAAGCGGAGTACATAGAAGGGCGCGGTCTTTACTCCATGGTCCACCAGGTCGTAGTGGCCGTTCAGGTTGGCGATCATGGCTTCTTTGGCCGTCCAGGCAAGTTCGAGGGAGGCTTCGATCTTCTTCGCTGTCAGGAGGTCGGCGACGAGGTATTCCCATCCTACGCCGGTGTTGTTGAGCGGGGTTCCATTTTCGCGGGCCGCCACTTCGAGCGCCCGTTGATCCTTGGCTTCTCCGAAGTGGTAGATTTCAATCCCCTTCACGGAGCGTTGGGGATGCGAATTCACATGGATCGACACAAAGAGATCCGCTTCCACCGCATTGGCAAACTTTGCCCGGTCTTCCAACTCAACGAACTGGTCTCGTTCACGGGTCATGAGGACGCGGACTCCCGGCTGCCTGCTCAATAGATCGCGCAGTTTCAATGCGACTTTCAGCGTAATGTCCTTTTCTTCTGTCCCGCGCTGCCCACGTGCTCCAGAATCTCTCCCGCCGTGCCCTGGATCGATCACAATGGTTGTAAACGACTTGGTCCGCGGCTGAGCAGGCTGTGGAGGAGTAGGGTATGGAAGTCCTAGGCCGGGTGTCGATTCAACAGACGGAGGTGCCATCGGATAGTTTGAAGGCACCACATCAATGACAAGCCGGTGAGGATTCGTCAACGTGAGCAATTTATAGCGTTGAAATGAACCGGCCGGGAGAGAGACTTCAACGGATTGTTCAGATGATTGACTGATGATAAACGGCTTGGCAACCCGACCGGCTGTCAGTGCCCTTTTGACGGAATGGCTCAAGGTGGCGTTGGGAATTTCGATGGTGATTCCCTCGGCCTGGAGTTGGGGATGTTTGTTGGGCCGGGCCTTGGCGTCGAGATCGAGTACGAGTCTCGTCAGTCCAGGCGAGCTGGCTGTCCTGAGGTTCTGTATCGTCGTGAGGCCGAGTGCAGTGGGAGACAGGTGGACACGTGAAGTGCGCATCCGGTTGGGCTTGGCAGGAGATTCCTGACGGGCGGCACTCGCTGCCGCAAATGCATGGCCGGCGTGAAACAGATTGAGGGCATGCCCGGAGAGATCGAAGAGTCCGACCAGGAAGGCGAGGGTGATGATGCGCCACAGGGCTGATCGCATGGGTGGTTACTGCGTGTGATGGGATATAGAGTTTTTCTCAGATGTGTGTGCCGTTGTCAAGGGGGTTGGCCATTCACGAGCGAGACGTGCGAGCCGGGTGAAGAAGTTCTGAGTTCTAAGTTCTGAGTTCTGAGTTCTGGGTTAGAAGCGGATAAGAGAGGCGCGACTGGCGGGACGGGCGATTCGAAGTTCGAAGTTCTGGGTTCGAAGTTCCAAAAACCTCGAACCTCGAACTTCGAACCCCTCGTCCGTCTCGCTCCTCGCGCTTGCCGCGCGCCAATTGACAGGCAGCGGTGCGAGCAGTAGGGTACCAAGAAAGCTTGTTAAACAGGTTTGTCTGGTTTATTTGGTTTTCTTTGAGCTCAGAACAAAACAAACCAGATAGACCAGATGAACCATCAACCAGATAGACCGGGCTTGCACTGTTCGTCATGGCACTTCACCTCATTGTCGATGGCTACAATCTCTTGGCTCAGACAGGCCGGATTGGTGCAGGGACGAGCCTGCATTCCGAGATGGCGCGTGAGTCTTTCCTGCGTGATTTGGCGGCGTATCGTCAACGCAAATCCCATGCAATCACGGTGGTCTTCGATGGGTGGCAACAGGGGTGGGGTACGGAACAGCGGGAGCATCGGCTTGGTCTGGAGATTATTTTCTCCCGGCGGGGAGAAAAAGCCGATCAGGTGATTCAACGTCTGGCTGCCGAATTCGGATCCGCCTGTGCGGTGGTGAGTTCCGATCGTGAGATTGTCGACGTCGCGAAGGCGCAGGGAGCTTTTGTGATGAAGGCTCAGGAGTTTGTCGGGAAACTGCAGGGACCGTCGAGCATGACCCGCGCCACTCCCCACAAAGAGCTGGATACAGGGGAGGATCTTCGACCTCAGCGTGGGCCGGGCAAGAAGGGAAATCCGCGCAAGTTACCGAAGTCCCAACGGCAGCGCAGCAGGCAGCTCAAGCGATTTTGAACAGGCGCTTCGCGTTCTCGGTGGTGATACGTCCGATGCGGTCGATCGACATGTCCGGCGCATCGGCGTGAAGCTCTGCCAGTTTTTGCGCGACGAATGACACGTAGGCCGGTTCGTTCCGTTTGCCTCGATGGGGGATGGGCGTCAGGTAAGGGCAGTCGGTTTCGATTAGGAGACGGTCCAGCGGAGCGGTTTTTGCGATGTCTCGAAGCATGGTTGCATTTTGAAACGTGAGAATCCCGGAAAACGACAGATAAAACCCTAAGTCCAGCGCATCTTTCGCC
>JANOOS010000169.1:0-3184 GCA_031421455.1 Nitrospira sp. | reverse complement strand
ACAATGGGCAGCGTCATAGGCGCCGTCATGGCCAGTTTCCGGCGTGGGTAATGGAAGATTGCGCCACCGAGTGAGTCTTCCTGCTCGACCGTCACGAATCGCAATTCTGACTCTTTCGCCGCCAGCGATGCGGAGATACCGGCCGGCCCGGCGCCGACGATCACCACATCCAGTTCGCCCTCCTTGCTCTTGTTTTTCCGAATCGTCTCGATCGCTCGCTTCCCCTGATCGACTCCCTTCCGAATCAATCCCATCCCTCCCAACTCGCCGGCAATGTAGATGCCGGCGACGTTAGTTTCAAAAGTCGGCTTGACTTGAGGGATATCAATGCCGCGCTTCTCCGTCCCGAATACCAACTGAATCGCTTCTACCGGGCAGGCGGCCTGGCAGGCGCCGTGACCGATACAGTGATCTGGTTGGACGAGCGTCGCCTTCCCCCTGACGATCCCAAGCGCATGTTCCGGACAGGCTTTGATGCAAGCAGTTGAGCCGATGCACTTGTTGGTATCGATGACGGGGTGTAGGGTGAGCGGCTCAGGGATACTCGCCTCAACCGTCTCAGCCAAACGGGCACGATAGTGGGTATCCCGCTTACGATGACGGCGGTAATACAGCGTCAGGGCGAAAACCACCGGCAGGAGGTAGAGCAACATGGTGAGATATGATTGCGACATGCGACCTGCTCCGTCCTATGGTCTTTCACGATCGATGACGACCGCGATTTTACTCTCACCGGGTTTCACCAGCTGACTCACTCCTTCCAGGTCTCCACTTTGTGGCATAGCCTGGCCGGACTTCGACAGGCGGGCCACAATCACCACCGAGCCTACATCGGACAGTTTTCTGGACGGCATGGGGCTCGTTGAATCATCGAGTCGGAACGTAAATGGCAGATCCTGTTTCGTAGCCCGCACGATCGACACCGGCATGGGCGGGCCGTTCATTTCGCGCGCGAACACGAACAACGTGTCCTTTGAGGCGACTTTCCCGGCGAGACCGGACGCCAGGCTCACGGTTCCGCTGATTGCGGTAGCCTGACCACCAGGCTTTGTCGAAAGGACCGCCAAAGCAACCGCCTTGGCCATTACCGGTTTCCCGCTGGCTAACCCTTTGGCCTCGGCAATACCCGAGAGCAGCTCCTGTCGGACCTCCGCCTCCACATCTGCCGGAAGGTTGGCGCTGCCACGTTCCCAATACTGCGCCGCCCGGCGGAACTCTTTGCGGTCGAACGCCACGGTCCCTGCCAGCATCAGCGCTTTGACATGGTTTGGATCGATCTTGAGCGCCTGCTGAATCAATTGCTCCGGTTTACCTGCCAGCTTTCGGCCATTCAGCATACCGAGGACATCGGCATAGTCGACGAGCATCTGAGGATCGTCGGGGATCAACTTCATGGCTTTCTCATAGATCGGCGCCGCGTCGGCATGCCGTCCTATTTCTACATACGAACGAGCGAGAAGAGCCCACCCCACTCCGTCGTCAGGACTCTGCTCGAGTCGTTTTTTCAGCCGCTCGGAAAGCGCGTCGAGCCCTTCGGATGTTTGATGGGCAACGTCTAGCCCACCTTGTGCTGCCGGTGAGGATACGCTGGGAAGTATAATCGCCTGCTGGTTGCCCCATTCCAAGTACAGCAGTCCGCTGATGATCGGAATGATGACCGCTAATGCCACGCCGACTGCTCGGCTGTTCACCGGCCACACCCGTGCCGGAGGCGCAGTCTCGGCAGCCCTTGTCTCATCGAGGAGCCGGCATTCGAGTTCTCGCTTCGACTGTTGAAACTGTTCATCGGTCAATACGGCATTTTTAAGATCTTGTTCCAACTCGGCAAATTGCTGGCGAAAGACCGAAAGCGTTTTTTCTCCTTCTTCCATTTTCGATGACGATTGGCGCTTAAGCAGCGGCCACAGGAGGAGACCGAGCACGAGCAGTGTGATGGCCCAAGCAAGAAACCAAAATATGAGGGTCATGATCGCGTCCCTCCTTGAATCAATTGCTGCTCAACATTGGTCACGACCGCTTCTGCAGCAATCATGAATAGTCCATGCTAGGAGAAGTCCCGCCGGAGACCGAAGAAAAAGAATTGTCGCGCGGTCGAGTCCTTTTGTTGCGGGCTATTCGTCAGCGTTTTCTCATACCCGCCTGAAGCCTCGAAGGTCCAGTCGTCGAAGAAACGATAATTCATGCGGATCGTCGGAGTCGCACGATACAGGTCTACGTTAAAACTATCCTTCTGGTGATAGAGCAGGACGAACCCGTCAATCTGCAATTGCGGTCCAAAGCGAGCCAAGGAATTGATCGTGAGCGATTGTGCTCGGTAGGCTGGACTCGTAATATAGCTGGCATTCGCCACAAAAGTCGTATTCTCAAACGGAAACTTCGTCCCGATTACTTGAGCCGAATAGGTGAGGATACTGCCACTCCCTGGCTGCGCTTGCAGGGAACAAGCGGCATCGGTTTGGGCATTCGGATTGATAAAGAGTGTGGTCGTGCCAGGCAGAATGACCAAACAGTTCGTTTGACTCGTTCCAGAAATCTTGTTGTACCGAAAATCTCCACCAAGCTGCCAATCCCTGCTGACGCCATGGAGCACACCGGCGAGGAACAGGTCGCTGGTCGCGGTTGCGGCTTTGGCCTGTTCCCTCAAGAGACTTTCATTAGTTGTATTGATGTTTGTAAGTTGGGCACCCTGTGTTCCGAAAAGCCCATTCGTGGTTTGCAGATAGGGCGTTCTACGATGGTCGACCAGTAGGGTGTAGGTGGTCCCTTCTGTCACCCAGGTTCCATTGAGCATCGCCACGTTGAGGACATTGTACGATACGTCGTAGTCGATCAGGCTGAAGGCGTTCTTCCCGTTGGACGCATACCGTAATTCCGTCCCCACGGCCTGGCGGTCCACCACGCCATTGACCATCTGGTTAATGAAATACAGATTGCTGTTCCAGGTCTGTCCGATCGGACCGATGTCTACGTTTACCCCGTAAAAGTACCGTTTCAAGTCGGCCCGGAAGTTTCGGGGATCGTCGGGCACGAAATTGGACGTCAGGCTGAATTGCCGAGGCTGACCTGCGATGAGGTTCACATTAAAAAATTGCGGTACGGCGACATAACGCACCCAGGCTCCGTCGAACCGGAAATCCAACACGCCGCCGGTGTTCCCCGGTTGTCGGCCGACCCGGATGAAATA
>JANOOS010000168.1:0-5209 GCA_031421455.1 Nitrospira sp. | reverse complement strand
GGGCACCTGGCCGCTTCCCCTTCTGCTGGCGGACTTTTTAGCATGTTGCTAGACTAACTTAAACTGGGCGACAGACGACGTCAGCCCTTCAGCCAGTTTTGCCATGTCTTCGACAGCCATGCGCGCCGAGTCGGTCGATTTTTGTGTCTCAAGCGCACCGCCGGCGAAGTCCTTAATCGAGCGACCCACTTTGTCCGTCGAGACGGTTTGATTCACTGCGGCGCTGGCAATGGTCTGTGCCAGTTCCGACGAACGCTGGGCGATCCCGGAAATTTCCTTAAACACTTCGTCCGTACGCAGCGCGGATGACGATCCGGCTTCTACCGCCTGAGTCTCCTGCTCCATTGCGACAACCGCATCGTGCGTTTCCGTCTGAATCACCTTCACGAGGTCCGCAATTTCCCTGGTCGCTTGCGTCGAGCTTTCAGCCAGCTTTCTAACCTGGTCGGCAACGACAGCAAATCGGACACCTGCTTCGCCTGCGCCTGCCGCCTCAATGGCCGCATTCAACGCGAGCAGATTCGTCTGATTGGCAATGTCTCGAATCGTCGACACGATCTGTGAAATTTCCACAGAACGGTCGCCAAGCGACTTCACCTGCTTCGACATCCGTTGCACCGATGACCGAATGCCCTGCATGTCCTGCACGGTTGCTTGCACGGCCACCCGTCCACGCTCGGTCGCCTGCAAGACCTGCTTAGCTGATTCCGAAGACGCGCTGGCGGTTTCCGCCACCTGGCGCATTTGAAGCGACAGCTGTTCGACCGCGTCCAATGTCTTGACCGATTCGTCGGCTTGTTGCTTCGCAGTCGTGGTCATCTGATTGGCATTGTCTCGGAGCACACCGGCCGATTGATTAACACGCACAGCCGCCTCACGGACTTGTTTCATCAACTGCGCGAACCGCTGAATCATAAGGTTGAACCCGTCGGCCATGTTTCCGAACATATCAGCTGTCACCTCACCTCGCTTTGTCAGGTCTCCCTTACCGACATCCGACACCAAGGCATGGAAGCCCATCAACCGCTTTTGCATTTCGTCACGCTCGGACTCCGATGTCATCAGGGTCGTATTGCGATCCAACATGGCATTGAACGAAGCGGCTAATTCTCCGAATTCGTCTTTCGACGTAATTTTAGCGCGGGCTTGGAAATTTCCAGCGGCGGCCGACTGCGCGATCTGTGCGATATGGGCCAGGTTCTTTGAAAAGAAATGGGCCAACCCATACCCGATACCGAGTCCGAAGATCACCGCAATGGCTCCACCGACGATTATATTGGTTGTAGCGTTGGACACTATGATCTGGGCTTCTTCGTTGATATCCTTCACGGCAGCTTGCATATCCAGTACCTGTTCACGCTGGCGTACGATGACCTGATCGAATGGCCGTTGCAAATTCACTTTCAGGGCCAAGACTCCAAGTTCTCGAATGTTCTCAGCTTGTGCCGGCGTCAAGTTCTTCCCGAAACTATCGACCAAGGCGCTCAGCCCTCCTTCGGCATCCGTGAAGTATTGTTCGACAGCCGCGTTCAACATCGCCAAGTCCTTCGTCTCATGACGTTTCGATTGCGATAGGCGAAGGACGGTCGCTGCATAATCGGCGATCACTCGATTCACCTTCTCACGATAGGGCGCCAACCGCTTGGACTCGGATACAATATCCGGTAGATTCGTGATGTTCGTCATGTTCGTCAATATCTGATGGTGAGATGTCAATGCCCCACCCATTTCAGCGAAGTCGGCCAACGGAACCGTATAGTCTGTGTACACCGTTTGTGACACGACACTTAGTTGGTGGAGCGTCAGCACCGCGACGGCTGCCATCGCGACGATAATGAAGCTGACAAAACCGAAGCTTGCAAGCAGCTTTGTCCGTGTTTTAAGGTTGTGAACTGGATTGCTGCGACCTCTCTTAGTCATCTCGCCTCCCTGCTCCTGATCGCGCCTGAAATTGCTTGCCATCTCTGCTTGGTGTGCCCGCATCAACTCGTCCTCTCGAAATGAGAAAGCAACACAGATGTTTCCAGCACGCCTCGAAGCCGATTCTCCAACTTCACCACGGTCGACACGAATGGAACCGCTACTTCCCATCGGCCAACGGGAGCCGAAAGAAACTGATCTTTTGCAATGGTGCGAATTTCCGGCGTCCTATCCACCAAGATGCCAATTTGCCGTTTCCCATGCTTCACCACCACGGCATACTGCAAGGCCCTGTCGGCATTGAGGCCGAACATCGGTCTGAGGTCCAGCAGCGGAATCACGGTGCCCCGGAGATTCGTGACTCCCACCAAGCCTGAGGGCATCCCGGGAACCGGGGTGATGGATTCCACGACAAAAACTTCTTGTACGCTTTTCAGATCAATTGCAAAAATCTCTCCACTCAGGGAAATGATGACGGCGCGTATGTCCGAAGATTCGGCCAGCTGGCTCTGACCGGAACCTGACGAAGAGGGTCCAGGCGCAATTAACGCATTCTCTGCATCTTGAATATCCATGTACGATGGGTATGGGATCATTCTCGTTATTTCAATGGAAGAACCAGGCTGATTGCTCCGGCAAAGTCCCCTTCCTTCCATCCTTCCTTCTTCATCCCCGCGATGTCCCACTCACCCTTGGGCTCACCATGGCAGCTGAGGCAGGAGGCAACTGCATATTCTGGATCCAGCATGCGCAGCACCGATCGTCCATCGTGCATTGTGTTGCGGGCATAGACTCGCTCCTTCGGATGGCGCGGATCGCTGAACATCCTGAGCACTTCCTCCTCGAAATCGTCCGGCTTGTTGTTCGGATTTCGATAGTCGATCCTGGTCAACTTCAAGCGAATGCCTGTTTTTTTATAGAACTGTTCTCCGACGCGACGTGCGAACACCGCATGAAGGAATCCCTTAAAACCGACTCCTTGTCGATTAATGACCGGCTGCGCCTCCTCAACCACCTCTCTCTCCGCTTCCACCAAGGCAAGATAGACGCCGGCCTGTGGCACCGCATTGGGAAGACGGAGATCGATCTTGGTCTTTTCCTTGAACTGATCCATAACTTGGGCAGCCACAAAGTCGCCCGTAAAGCCCTTCTCCGCTTTCGTCGCATCATTAATGGTTGCTTGATGATCCGATATCACCCCGCGGCCGATCTTTATCAATTCGATCAAGTGCTCCGCCACCTCCACCTCATTTCCAGCTCTTGCGGGAGCACTCCACACCAACGAAATCGCCGTCATCCCAACTACCGCCATCAGGAAAAATAGCCTAGGCATCGCCATTCATCCTTGGGGCGGATCAGTTAGTAACGGCTCACGGTCTTTGTTCAATTCAAGTATCGCCACGTGAACCTGAGTGTAGCCGGTCGCTCTCAATTGGCAAGCAAATCAACAATTTCGGCAAGTCTCCCTCTCCATTTGTCAGTAGCTACTCACCCGAATTATTTATATAGGTTCATCGAAAAATCGTGGAGATGCGAAGCGAGAGGGGCGTGACAGGCGAAGAAGTTCTGAGTTCTGAGTTAGAAGCGGATAGTAGGGGCGGACGAGTCAGACGGACGACGGTCCGACGTTCAAGGTTCCTGGAACCTCGAACGTTGAACTTCAGATTGCGTTTCAGGAGCCCTGCGGGTTCCGTTGCCATAAAAACTCCGGTTCGTCTTTCTGCTTGGCCATCCAACGGGCCAAGACAAACAATGCGTCGCTGAGACGGTTCAGGAACCGCACGAGCGCCTGGTCTAGCGACTCCTCCCTCCCCAACCGCACACACAGACGTTCAGCCTGCCGCCAGATCGTTCAGGCCTGGTGTAACAGGCTTGAAATCTTTCCGCCTCTGGAGAATGAGATCCCCTGAGCTTGCTGCAGGGAACTTCATCGACCTTCACATACAGAATAGATCAAATCCATACTCAGATACTTTTCCAGGTGGTCAGCCCAGCGATCCAGTTCAGCGCCCAGTTGTGTTGTGACAAGTTCAGACTCACGAGGCGATATGGATGAAAGTCCCTTCCGGCCACGCACACGGTTCAGCCAGCTCCTGCGGAACCCTGCCTGATCGAATAGGCCATGGATGCTGGTCCCCCAGACACGACCATTCTCACTTGCAGCGCCTTCATCACCCGTCGCGTCGCCTTCCCAGATTTCAGATGCTTCAATGCGAAAACATGGGTTGGCAGTTCCACGACTCGTGCGTCCCATGTGGATTTCATAACCTCGGACTGGCGCATACTGTTCCATACTATGAAGCAGCGATGTGGCGCGAACTTGTCGACAGATCTTTGGCGCATCGAGCTCCGTCGCCACATCAAGAAACCCTAATCCTAATGACGTCCCTCCGCGCTCTAGCCCCTTGGGATCGGCGATCTCTTGTCCAAGCATCTGGTAACCCCCACAGATCCCGACCAGCTCACCTCCACTTTGCACATGCGCCTCTACGGCACCAGGGAATCCTGAAGTTACAAGATACTCGAGGTCTTCGAGCGTATTTTTGCTCCCAGGTAGAATCACCACGTCAGCTCCTCTGAGATCATCAGGGGAAGCAGCAAACCTGAGCGCCACATCCTTCTCAGCTGCCAGTACATTGAAGTCTGTGAAGTTGCTCATGCGAGGGAGTAAGACCACTGCCACGTTTGTCAGATCAGGCTTAAATTGAATCGATCGTGAATGAGCGAGATCTAGGCTATCCTCTTGATCTAACCGAAGGTCACGCAGATAGGGAACGACTCCCAAAACTGGCAAGCCTGTACGGGCCTCAAGTAAACGAACACCATCCTCAAACAGCCGAAGATCTCCACGGAACTTATTGACGATCACACCGCGCACACGTCGGCGCTCATGCGGCGCCAACAAGTCGAGCGTCCCGATGATCTGCGCGAAGACTCCGCCTCGATCGATGTCTGCCACCAACAGGACTGACGCGTCGGCCAACTCGACAACTGGCCAATTCACGATGTCCCGGTCCCGAAGATTGATTTCAGCAGCGCTTCCAGCCCCTTCGATCATGACAGACTCATACTCGCCGGCCAATCGTGCATAACACTCTCGAACAATGTTGAACAGCGTTTCTTTCCGCTCAAAGTATGCGAGCGCATCCAACGCCTCGTAAACCTTTCCCTTCACGACCACCTGAGATCGCGAGTCCGATTCTGGCTTCAGTAGTATCGGGTTCATATCCACTGTCGGCTCGATCCCGCAGGCCTGAGCTTGCAGCGCCTGCGCTCTGCCAATCTCCCC
>JANOOS010000167.1:0-2805 GCA_031421455.1 Nitrospira sp. | reverse complement strand
CCCTTCAGCGCAAAGAGCGGATCGGTCGTGATCTATCGAGGCGCGACGAAGCCCAATCCGGATGGCTCCTGCTGTGCGACGAAGGAGACTCTCAAGACTGAGGCGGGGGTCTTTACCCTCGTGACACCGAAGATCGACTCCTTCAGTCCGACATCGGGCGGGCTCGATGAGCTGATTACCATTAAAGGGTCCGGCTTCGGCATGTTTTTGAAAACAGCCGAGCATGCCTACTTAGGCCTCAACCAGGGGGCCTACAAGCGACGGGATATCGAGATGGACGAGAACGTCTCGCGTACGGAAGTGCTGTTCAGCAATGTCGCGGCGCAGGTGATGTCCTGGACGGATACGGAGATCGTTGTGCGAGTGCCTCATCGGAATCTCTATGGTATCGGGAAGCGCAATGAATTCTTTAACGAGCTTGCGACGGGACCGCTGATCGTGCGGCGCGGGTCCTGGGATGTCCATCCCGACGATACTTGTTGCACTCCGAAGAAGTGGCTGACGTTGGAAGCGGGCACGTTTACCATTCTCGCCAAGGGCATGCCCGATCAAAGCTACTTCAAAACCACTCGCCCCGACGCCGATACTGCCCAGTGAGATACGGATTGCCTGGATACCTTGCGGTCGCGGTGCTGGCAGCGCAGCTATGCATCACTCCTTCCTGGGCTGCTGACTCTCCTCTGACGATTACCCCTCAAGTGAGCCATACGGAAGCTATCCTGATGGGGCTTTATTTTCATACGCCTCTGCTGGGCTGGGCGGTGGGGGCCGGCGGTACCATTGTGAAGACGGTCGATGGCGGGAAGAAGTGGAAGAAGGTCGTCAGTGGCACCACGGCAAGTCTCTCGGGAGTCTTCTTTCTCAATGAGAAGCTGGGGTGGGCCATTGGAGCCAATGGGACGATTCGTAGGAGCCAAGACGGGGGAGATACCTGGTCTTCGCAATTCGCCGATACCCAGGTGGCGCTCTATGGCCTCTCGTTTGTGTCGCCCAGCGAGGGGTGGGTGGTCGGTGGCAACGGAACCATTCTACATACGAAGGACGGTGGACTGCACTGGATCGATCAAGCCAGCAAGACGAGCGCAGCGCTCTACGGCATTCAATTTCTTACCGCACAGCACGGGACGGTGGTTGGGGCAGTAGGGACTGTCTTGATGACGGACGACGGCGGGATCACCTGGACTCCGCAGGAGACTCAGGGGGCTGTCACGCTGTTCGATGTGTTTTTTTCCGATACGTCGACTGGATGGGCCGTTGGAAACGCCGGAGCCATCTTTCAGACCAGCAATGGCGGCCTTCAATGGATCGATCGCACGTTGCCCTGCACCAGCACCTGTACGAAGCTGACAGATCTCTTGAAAGTGCGTTTTACCGATCCCCAGACCGGATGGATTGTGGGGGAACGGGGCATGGTCTATCGTACTACCGACAGCGGTTTTACCTGGGCTGAGCAGGGCGCTATCGCCAAGGCTTCGTTATTCGGCCTTTCGTTTCCAACTAGGACGGAGGGCTGGGCCAGCGGGGAAAAAGGCACGATCGTTCATCTGAGTCTCGGGCGCTGATAAGCGGTTCGAAGTTCGAGGTTCGAAGTTCTAGGTTCCGGAAACCTCGAACCTCGAACAAGCAGAACATCCGTTCCTATCCCGTTTCATCGAGCCTTGATTGGAGAATGCTGAGCGCGGCGATCGCTGCGGTCTCGGCCCGCAAGATTCGTGGTCCGAGGGTGAGCGGGAGGAAACCCTGCTCCTGTGCAAGACGTTGCTCGTCTGGCGCCCATCCCCCTTCCGGCCCTATCAACAAGATAATCGGTTGCTGACGATCTGTGGGCAATGGAATGGTTGCGAGTGAGGAGCCGTTGGAGCGTTCTGCGAACAGGACTTTCAGCGGGGCCGAGGCATATCGTCGGCAGATCTCCGGGAGGCTTACCGGGTCTGCGATAGTGGGAAGCGTCCATCGTTCGGACTGTTGCGCCGCGTCTCGCGCGATGCGCTCCCATCTGGACCGCTGATGTTCCAGTCGTTCCGGGTTGGGCTTGATGACGCTATGTGTGCTGTGAATGGGCAGGATGATCGTGACTCCGAGTTCTGTGGCCTTCTGAATGACCCAGTCCATCTTGTCCCCTTTGAGCAAGGCCTGGCCGAGCACGATCGGCGGGGTGTTATGCGCTGGTTCGGTCTGTCGGTCGATGATGCGGCTGTCGATGGCTTGTGGGGTGACGTGGGTCACTTCCACGCGATAGCGGGTTCCGCATCCGTCGTTGAGGATGAGGGCGTCCCCTGGGCGCAAGCGGAGACTATCGCGAAGATGATGGAGAAGATCACCGGTCATGCGGATCGTGGATGGAGTGATAGCGTCAGGGGTGACGAAGAATGTGGACATAGGCTTCGGCAAACGATCTGCAAGCATCTGCGTCGTTCTCGGCTCGAAAAAAGCCTCAACGTATTCCAGTGAATACGCCTCCGGTTTTTTCGAGCCTGCGGCCTCGCATCTACCAGCAGCTCCTTTGCCTCGCAACGAAGGTTACCTGGACAGACTCCAGTTCTGTCGTTGTTATTCGAAGAAGGTTTTCATCTTGTCAAAGAATCCGTCGCTGTCCTCTTCCATCAACATGCCGCTCTCTTTGGCAAATTCTTTGAGCAATTCTTTCTGGCGAGCGGTCAGTTTGGTGGGAATCTGAATCTTGATGACAAACAGTTGGTCGCCGGTAACCTGGTTCTTGAGGCTGGGAATGCCCAGACCTTTGATGCGCAGGGTTTTATCTTGTTGCGTGCCGGCAGGAATCTTGATGATCGTATTGCCTTTCAG